>JAEUJM010000051.1 GCA_016794585.1 Acidimicrobiales bacterium | reverse complement strand
CTTGTGGCGGCGATCTCTGACCACGAAGCGGACGTACCTGCTGGAGACCATTCCCGGCCCCTGTCTGACTATGTGGCGCACACCATCGGAGGAGTCTGGGGTGTTGAACCCGGAGGGGACGAAGTAGATGTGGCGGTGGTGCGGTCCACGGAGTTCCGAAACGACGGGGCCTTGGGCGGGAGCGGTGTGCGTCGGTCGATCACTATGCGCCAGCTCGATTCTCGACGGTTGCAGGACGGCGACATCCTTCTGGAGAAGTCCGGTGGGGGGCCCAAGCAGCCGGTCGGGCGCGTTGTCTCCGTGCAGGACATCGGGTCCGATCCGACCGTCTGTGCGAACTTCGTGCAGCTGGTGCGGCCCGACCCGGACGCAGTCAACCCTCGATACCTCTTCCACCGCATGTGGGGTTGGCACCGAGCGGGACGGACCCTGGAATACCAGGCCCAGACAACAGGGATCAGGAATCTGAGGACCAAGGACTACCTCGCTCAGCCGATCTCCTTGCCCGAGAGGGCCGAGCAGGATCGCCTAGCGGACCTGTGGGACGCCTTGGTCGACATGACAACGGCGGCAGTGACCAACGCCGAGGATGCGGGTGTCCTCCGGGCGTCCCTACTGGATGAGTTGTTGTCGGGTGAGCGTGAGATCCCTGGTTCGTATGACGAGTTGGTGAGGTTGGTGGCGTGATGGTGCCGACGGGTGGGTTCTCGGAGTCGTCGACGGTGCAGGCAGCGATCGTGGACCGCCTGACACAGCCGGATCTGGGGTGGTCGCATGTGCCGGGGCGGGAGTTGCCGCGGGCGATCGACGGGGTGCTGCTGGAGGGGCATCTGGTCGAGGCGCTGGTGCGGTTGAACCCGTTGATCGCGGAGGCACCGGAACGGGTCGACGAGGTGCTGCCGGTGCTGCGGGCGTTGTTGTTGTCGGCGCCGACGGACGGGTTGGTGGCGGCGAACGAGCGGATGGTGCCGTGGCTGCGCGGCCAGGCGACCCACAAGTTCAACGGGACGACCGAGCACGTCCCGGTCCGGCTGATCGACTTCGACAACCCCGCCTCGAACCATCTGGTCGTGTCGGACGAGGTGAGCTTCGGGCCGCCGGGGCACGGCCGCCGATTCGATGTGGTGTTGTGGGTGAACGGGCTGCCGGTGGCGGTGGGGGAGACGAAGTCGCCGGTGGACTCATCGGTGTCGTGGCTGAACGCCGCCGACGACATCCACCGCACCTACGAGGTGGAATGCTCCCCGTTCTTCGTGCCGAACGTCCTGTCGTTCGCGACGGAGGGCCGCGAGTTCCATTTCGGGGCGGTCGGGCAGCCGCCGGAGATGTGGTTGCAGTGGGGGTCAACGACCGACCCGTTCGACCTGGAAGGCCCCGCGAAGGTGATGCGCTCCGTCGAGCTGCTCATGGGCCCGGGGCGGGTGTTGTCGATGCTGCGGGACTTCACGCTGTTCGACCGGCCCGTCCGTGACGGCCGGCCCCGCCTCGAGAAGATCCTCGCCCGCTACCCCCAGGTCGAAGGCGTCGAAGCCATCCACCAGCGGGTCCTGTCCGCGGACCGCCACCAGGGGCTGATCTGGCACCACCAGGGCACCGGCAAGACCCTCCTCCAAGCGTTCGCGGCGTTGCGGCTGTTGAACGACGACCGGGTGGGCGGGCCGACGGTGCTGATCGTGGTCGACCGGGTCGACCTCGCCGAACAGACCGCCCGCCAGTTCCTCACCACCGGCATGCCCCGCCTCCGGGTCGCCGGGTCGAAGAAGGACCTCCAGAAGATGCTGGCCGAGGACGCCCGCGGGGTGATCGTCACCACGATCTTCAAGTTCGAGGACGCCGGGTTCCTCAACGACCGCGACAACATCGTGGTGTTGATCGACGAGGCGCACCGCACCCAGGAAGGCACCCTCGGCGCCGACCTCCGCGAAGCGCTACCCAGGGCCCAGTTCTTCGGGTTGACCGGCACCCCGATCGCGGACCGGGACCGCAACACGTTCAAGTTGTTCGGCGACCCCGACGACCCGGGCTGGGTCCTCAACCAGTACAGCGTGGAACGGTCGATCGCGGATGGGGCGTCGGTCCCGATCCATGTCGAGACCCGCCTGGTCGACTTCCACGTCGATGCCGCCGCCCTCGACGAAGCGTTCAAGGCGATGGCCGACGAAGAAGGACTCGACGACGACCAACGGGAGCTGCTGGCCGACAAGGCCACCGCCATCCGCACCCTCATGGCCAACCCCGACCGGGTCGCCGCGGTGTGCGCCGACATCGTCGACCACTACCTCACCAAGGTCGCCCCCCTCGGCCTCAAAGGCCAGATCGTCGCCTACGACCGGGCCCTCTGCGCCGCCTACGAAACCGAGATCAACCGGCTCCTCACCGACCGAGGCACGGAGGTGAGCGCGGCGGTGGTGATGACCGTCGGCACCGTCAAGGGTGAGCCGGCCGAATGGCGGGACCGCTACGAGCTGTCCCGCGAACAAGAAGCGAGGGTGAAGGCCCGGTTCTCCGACCACGACGACCCCCTCGGCCTCCTCATCGTCACCGCGAAGCTCCTCACCGGGTTCGACGCCCCCATCGAAGGCGTCATGTACCTCGACAAGCCGCTCCGGCTCCACACCCTGTTCCAGGCGATCTGTCGCACCAACCGCCGGTGGACGAACCCCGCGACCGGCCAGGAGAAGCTCCACGGGCTCATCGTCGACTACGTCGGCCTCGGCGACCAGATCGCCGCCGCTCTCCGCGCCGCCGACCCCGACCACCCCGGCCGCCGGCCCGTCGACACCGACGGCCTCGCCGAAGAGTTCGAGACCGCCATCGCCCACGCCCTGCACCGCTTCGACGGCATCGACCGCGCCGCCGGCGACTTCGACACCCTCATGGCCGCCCAAGACCGCCTCGCCACCGCAGAAGACCTCGACGGGTTCGCCGGCGACTTCATCCGCGTCCAGACCCTCTTCGAGTTCCTCGACCCCAACCCGATCCTCGACCCCCACCGCGACGACTACCGGTGGCTCGCCAAGGTCTACGAATCGGTCAAACCGACCGGGGTGTCCGACAAGCTGCTGTGGCACCGCCTCGGCGCCAAGACCCTCGCCCTCGTCCACGGCCACATCACCGACGTCACCGTCACCGGCACCGGCCTCGACGAAGTCGTCGTCGACGCCGAAACCATCGAAGCGATCCGCCAACTCGCCCTCCCCGGCACCAACCCAGCCGGCGGCGACGACACCCTCACCGTCGCCGAAGCCATCGACACCATCGAAGCCCGCATCCGGGCCGCGATCGACCGCACCGGCGGCCACAAGGTCTACGTCGAGCTCTCCGAACGCCTCGAACGGCTCCGACAAGCCCAACTCGACCGGGCCGAAGCGTCCGTGGCGTTCCTCCAAGAGCTCCTCGAGGTCGCCCGCCAGGTCACCGCCGCCGAACGCACCGAAGACACCGACGGCACCGCCGGCCTCGACCTGCTCCCTGACCCGAAGGTCGGGGCGCTCACCCAGATCCTCGCCGAGTACGCCCCCGACCAGACACCCCAGATCATCCGCAACGTCGCCGACGACATCGACACCATCGTCAGCCAAGTCAGCTTCTCCGGCTGGCAAGCCTCACAGCCCGGCGACCGCCAAGTCCGCATCGAGATACGCAACGTCCTCCGCAAACACAGCCTCCCCCCGACCGGCGACCTGTTCGACCGGGCCTACGCCTACGTCGCCGAGAACTACTGACGATGACGGACCCGCCTGATCGCCCCGTCCCGGTTCCGCCGCAGCCCAGGCCGCCCACGCCGGCGGAGGCGGTCGAGGTGGTGGAGAGGCTGCGGGCCGAGCTGCCGGCCGGGCTGACACCGCTGGGCGGCGACCGCCTCGGGTGGACCTGCGACCGGTGCGGGGGCCGGTTCTCGCTGACGGAGATCAGGCAGGCGGCCGCGGCGGTCGATCTCTTGCTCGACGCCGCCCGCAGCCATCGCTGCTGACCGGCCTGAACCGCCCGCACTTCAACCCCACGATGTCCCGATTTTGAAACCATCGTGTCCTGGATTCGGGACATCGGCGCAGCCCGGCCCGGGGGGCGGTGTCCCGAATTCGAACCATTGTGTCCCGAATTCGGGACACCGAGTCCCCCCCCGGCGACGGAGCTGCGCCGATGTCCTTGATCGCCCCGTCCCGGGCTTGCTGAGATGTCACACGAGGTCCGTAACGTTGTGAGGTAGGCCGACCTGGGCGACCGAAGGGGTCTGGTGGGAATGGACGATGCGATGAGCCGGTGGCTCGATGACGCCGACGCCGACGCCAGTGCCGCCTTGCGGGCGATGTCGAGCCTGGCGATGGCCGTCCACTGCGCGGAGAGCGATGGGCACCTGACCATCGCGTCCGGGCACCCGGTGCACCCCTATCTCGAGGCTTACCGGGAGGCAGCGGCAGCGGTCGAGTGGATCGACCTGGCCGACGAATGGGATCGCCACCCCGCCGCCGAGGTCCTCCGCCACGCCCTGGACCTCGCAGCCGAGCGCTCAACCTTCACTCCCCTCGACGTGGTCGCCGAGGGGCTCGGTATCGAGCTTCCGGCTGCTGACTGATCGCCCCCCTGCTGAACGGCCTGAACCGCCCGCACCCCTACCCCATAGCGGTCCGTTTGCGGGCCTCACAGCGGCTCACAGCGGACCGATTTCGGGTCCGGGTGGCTCCTGGGGCCGGATCGGCGGCTCAGGCGCTCCTGGGAGCCGAGAGCGGCGACGGGGAGACGGTGTGGGTCGTCGGCGTCCGGAGGGCGGCTCGTGGGGCATCCCTGCCAGCTCGGCCCGGATCGCCCGCAGCCACGCCAACGCCTCATCGCGTGCCGCCGCCGTCGCTTCGTCCTCGTCGTCCTGGTGCTGGTGGTCGTCGCCCACGACAACACCCCCGCCCACCAGCCTCGCGCTCGCCACCAGGCAGCGGCCCGACTGACCCGCTGAGGGCCCCTCCGTGTGGTGGCCGTGCGTCATGCCGACGGTGCGCCGACGGTGCGCCGCCGGCGGATCTCCCGGATGCGGGCAAGGGCGGCGTCGTGGTCGAGGGCGACCTCGCCGGGCTCGAGGACCGGTGGCGGGGCGGGCTCGATGTCGAGGTCCGGGGCGGTGCAAGCGCAGCGAACCATGAGCCCGGCGAGGTCGGGTGTCCAGCCGTCGCCTTCGCAGACCGGGCAGGCGGGGTCGCCGAGCGGGCGGGGTTCCCGACGTGGCGGCGGCGGCGCTGGCGGGGGTGCGGGTCCGTCCGCGGCGAGAGCGGCGGCGGCGCTGGCGGGGTCGAGGCCGGCGGCGTGCAGCTCGGCCAGCCGGTCGGCCCGCTCGACGGCCGCCTGGCGGGCGACGGTGGCGACGAAGGCGTGCGGGTTGGCCAGGTCGGTGCGGCCAGCGGCGACGAGCTGGGCGTAGGTCCGGCATGTGGCCCTGGTCCACGCCGCCGTGGCCCTGGCCGCCGCTGAAGGTGACGATGATCCTGACGACCGCGGCGCAGCCGCCGGCTGGGCGGGATCCCTGTTGCAGTTACCGCGCGTGTCGTCAGGATTCTCGTTCAAGGAGTTCTCCTTCCCCTGCCACCGCTGCGGCACCTTGGCTGCCACGGGTGCGGAGCGTGCCGGTGCAGTCCGGGTGGGGCTGTCCACAGGCGCAGCCGGCCGTGCGGGGCGGTGCGGGAGCCGCAGCCGCCCCGTCTTGCCTGCGACGGGGAGCCGGACAACGACACCGACGGCGACGAGCTCCCCCAGGGCCCGGTCGATGCTGTCGGTGGAGCAGGCGAGCAGGTCGGCGAGGCGGCGACGGGACGGCGAGGCGACCCCGTTGCGGTCCGCCATGAGGTCGAGCACCGCGACGAGGCGCACCGCCCGACTCGAGCAGCCCAACGCCGCCTCGGGCACCGCCGCCCACGCACCACCACCGGCGGTGAGCGTCGTGACCGACGAACTCCGCCCGCCGTGGCCGTTGCCGCGTGCGGTCCGCGCGATGAGCTCCTCGGCGGCCAGCTCACCCAGGGCGCGGTCCACCGACCGCACGCTCACGCCGGCGGCGGCGGCGACCGTCTCGCGGGACGGCCAACACCGGCCAGCCCGGTCGGCGTGACGCGCCAGCACAGCGAACACCTGGACGGCGCGGTCGGACAGAGAGCGATGATGCGCCACCGCGGCGGGCACCTTCGCCCACCTCGGCGGTTCGGGCCGGTCGGGCCCAGGGGGATCGAACACGAAGAACTCCTCGATGACGGCGGTGGATGCGGTCATCGGGCTCTGCCCGGTTCTTGGCAGCGGCGGCTAAACGCACCGGCGAGAAGGGGGTCGCGTGGGAAACTGAACGGGTGTTCGATCACCCGGCCCCCACGAACGTCACGGAACGTGACGGCTCCGGGCGGTTGGTGTGGCTCGCCTCGCGGTGTGCGTCAAGCCCCACGAAACCCGAGGGTGTGCGGCAGGCCCCACAGAATGCGGATTTACAAGACCTTGACGCACACCCTGGGCGGGCCTTGACGCACACCCCGCGGCGAGCCACACCAACCCCCGTTCCGTCACGGAACGTGACGGACGTAGGGGCCCTCACCTACATCGGGGCGCGCACCACCAAGACCTCGCCGGTGCATCCCTCGACGGCGGCTCGCCGTGCCGCTACCTTGGTGTCAGCGGCATCACCTCCCGTTGGCCTGGCTGGTGGATCTCGCGTTGGCCCTCGGACTTGCACTCCGGGGGCCGTTTCGCGAACTGGGGCGGTCGAGGCCGAGCTGGTCGAGGAGCGCCTGGCGGATCAGGTCGCTCGAGCTCATGCCGGCCGCTTTGGCGGCTTCGGCTACGGCGTCCCGTTCAGCGGGGGTGAGCCGGGTGGCCGCCACCGCTGTCCGAACCGCTGCTGTCGTCGTCGCCATGCGAACGTAAACGTCGCGCGGTTGGGGGCCGCGCGCGCGGATGGTCGCGGCGCGGGGGTGGCCCGATGAGCGACCGGGTGATCGTGTGGCCGTCGGGTCGGGCGCCGACCTTGGAGGAGATCGAGGCGGAGCTGGGCCGGTGGGACCTGGCCGACCCGGACCGAGCCATCGAGAACCGGACGTACTGGGAGTACCGGGAGGCGGTGGGGCGGGTGGCGGAGGATCTGGCCCGGTGGCGGGTGGTGTTCGATCCGTTCGACCCGGACGCTTCGCTCGACCCCGACCTGCCGCTCACCCTGGCGGCCTGGTCCGTCGCCAGGCTCGACAACGGCTACACCGTGAGCACCGTCCAGAGCCACCTGTCGGCGGTGGGCTGGTGGGGTGCCACCCAGCTCGCGCACCCGGCCGCCGACGTCCACCGCCACGCCGGCCTGGTGGTGAAGGCGTGGGCGGTGGAGAACCCGCGGCCGGTTCGCGGGGCGGGCCCGGTGCCGCGGGCGTGGCTGGCGGCCATGGCCGACGCCATGGCCGCCGACGGGTCCCCGACGGCGTTGCGTGACCTGGTGCTGCTGACCTGGAACCTGGCCGGCGGGCTGCGGCCCGGTGAGCCGGGGACGGTCGCCGTCGACGACCTCACCAGCCGGCCCGGCGAGATCGGTTGGACGTTCGCCCGCTCGAAGGGCAACCCGCTCGGCGGCCGCCGCGACGACCAGGTGATCCTCCGCCAGGTTCCCGGCGATGTGTTGTGCCCGATCGCGGCGTGGGACCGGTGGCGGGAGGTGTGGCCCCACACCGGCCCCGACATGCCCGCCATCCCGAGCTTCATCCGGGGCGGCGGGGGTGGCGGGGCGAGGCTGCCGAACCCGGCCGCCGACGACGTGCTCGGCGTCAGCGAGCAGGCGGTGAACCGGATGCTGGCCCGGTGGGCGGAGCGGGCGGGGGTGCCCGCCCCTACCCTGGTGACCGGCCACGCCCTCCGCCACTCCGCCGCCACCTTCGCCATCCTCGGCGGCGCCACCGAGTACGACGTGCGGCGCCTGCTCCGCCACGCCCACGTCGCCACCACCCGCCGCTACATCGCCCGCCTGGGCCCGTGGGTCGGGGCCGATGAGGCGAGGCGGGTGCTGGTCGGCGATCACCCTGACGGGCTCGAGGCCCTTGGTGTCGAGCGGCGGGCCGCCCGCCGCCCGGCGGGCCGGGTGCGGCTGGGGCGGCGGGCCGACCGGCTGGCTGAGGCCGCCGACCTCGCCGCCGCCGGCCCCATGCCCCCCGGCACCCGCCGGACGGTCGAGGACGAGCTGCGCCTCTGGGACGAGTTCTGCGTCGAGTTCGGGGTGGATCCGACGGCGCCGTCGGCGACCGACGTGCGCCTGTGGTTCGGGTGGCGGATGCGGCGGGCTCAGGCCACCGCCCATCCGTTGAAGGCGGCGGGGGTGCCGATGAAGCCGGGTTCGGCGAGGCGGGCGTTGTGGTGCCTGGAGCGGGGCCTGGCCACGCGTGGCGTCCCGGCCGGCACGGTCACCGGCGAGGCGGGGGCCTGCTGGCGGGGCTACGCCCGCCAGGTCGCCGGCCTGGTCGCCCCGCCCGAGTCCGCCGTCGAGTACCCGTTGGGGGAGCTGGCGGCGCTGGCGACGGCGGCCGGCACGTTCGATCCCGACGACGTGGCCCGGTGGGCGGTCGGGCTGGCCGCCCTCGCCCTCCACCCCCTCGACGCCGGCAGGCCCGGGGGCGACGGGTTCCGGCCGGTGCCGCCCTCCGCTGTCACCGACCCCGGCGACGGCACCCGCATCGTCACCGTCGGCGGCTTCGACCCGGTGGTGGTGCGGCCCGGCCCGAAGCCGCCGCTCGACCCCGTGGCCGCCCTCGACCACCTCGCCGCCGTCACCCCCGCCGACGCCCCCACCATCTTCACCCCCACTGTCCTCGACCGGGCTAAGAATGTGCTCAGGGGGGAGGGGTCGGGGTCGGCGGCGAGGCTCGCTGCTGCGGGACCGGAGGTGGTGGAGCGGGCGATGTGGCGGCTTGCCGCCCCTCTCGTCGCCCGGGTGCAGGACCAGGCCGCCGTCGCGTTCCTGACCGCCGGTGCGCTTCGTTTCGACGACCTGCGCCGCCTCCGCCGGGACACCAGCCCGGAGTGGCGGGTGTGGGCGTCCGGGTCGTCGTGGGCGTCCCACCTGGCCGGCTCCAAGGGCAACCCGGCCGAAGGCGAGATCGTGTGGGTCGACGGCGAACTCGTCGCCGGCCATCCTGCTCTCGACCCCGCCGCCAACCTGGCCCGGCTGGTGGCGTGGACGCCGTGGGCGACCGGGCCCGCCATCGGTGCCATCACGGGGGTCCAGTCGTGGGCGGCGCTTCTCGACCCGTCCACCCCGCCCCGCCCGATGCCCTACGTGACGCTGCGCTGCCGGCTGGTGGCGGCGGCGCAGCGGGCCGGGCTGCGCCCGGGGCTGTCGCTGCACTCGTTCCGGCAGTCGGCGGCGACGGCCGCCTGGTGGCACAACAAGGACCGGGGGATGTCCGACGCCGACAACTTCCGGTCGCTGATGCGGCGCCTGCGCCACGTCAAGCCTGACTCGACCCTCGCCTACGTGACCGCCGCCGATCCGGGCGTGTCGATCACCGCCGACGTCCACCTCGACCTCGATCCTCTGGAGGTTCCTGATGCCGCTCTCGGCACGCCGTACCCCGTCCCGGTCACAGCGGCAGCCTGACCCGCCCGCCCGCGCCGCCGACAGGGGCGGCGAGTCGGCGGAGGAGGCCGCCATCCGGGCCTCCCTTGAGGCAGAAATCCGCGAACCCGACAACACAGAAACCATTGGATCAGTGTCACACCCCGTCGGTACTGTTGAGGGCATGGGAGAGAGCGGAGAGAACGAGGAAGCGGTTGATGGGCGGGTGCTGACGGGGCGGGAGCGGGCCGACCTCGAGGTGGAGCGGATCATCGAGAAGCGGGGCCTGACCGGCGCGAAGGCCGACGAGCTGCGGGAGCTGCACGCCGCCACCGCCGACTTCGCCGCCGACGGCCATGCCACCACCACCCAGGCCCAGTACGGGCGGCTGTGGGACGACTTCGCCAACAACTTCTGCGCCGCCTACGGGGTGTCGGCGCCTACCGCCGACGCCGACGAGGCCGCCGAGATGGTGCGCCTGTATCTGGGCTATCTGTCGAAGCGGGGTCGCCTCGTTCGGACCGGCGACGACGACGACGGCCGGCGGGTGTTCGAGGCGTCCGGCGAGCCGCTGCACCCGAACGTGCTGGGCCAGGTGAAGGCCGCGATCGCCGACCGCTACGCCGACGCCGGCCTCCCCAACCCGTGTTCGTCCCGGGCGGTGAAGAACGTCACCAAGAACTACCGGCGGAAGGTGAGGGGCGACCGGCACGACAACGCGTCGGCGCCGGTGCTGCTCGCCGACGTCGCCCGGATCGCTGCTGCGGCCGCGGCGCCGCCGGTCGAGGCCCGCATGGTGCTCGCGTTGCGGGCCCTGGTCGACGCCGGTGTCAGCCAGGCCGACCTCGCCCGCGTGCAGGGCTGGCACCAGATCACCGCATCCGCCGGGACGGTGAAGCTGGTCGTGCAGCGCAACCCGACGCGGCCCGCTGTCACCGTGACCGTCACCGACCCTGCGGCGGTCGCCGCCGTCGCCGCCTACACCCGCAACGCTGACCTGACGAGCCCGGTGTGGCCGGGGCGCCCGAAGGACGGCACGGTCCGCCCGATGAACCGCACGACGATCGGGCGGACCCTCGACGCCGCCGACTCGGTCACCGACACCGAGCTGCTCGATGCAATCGACGGTGCCGTCCGTGACGGCTGCCTGGTCGTGTGGGGCTGGTGGTGGGCGATGCGGGCCTCCGAGGCCGAGGCGCTGCTGTGGCGGCACATCCGCCGCATCCGCCGGGACGGCCAGGTCGCCGGGATCGAGCTGCTGGTGCCGTGGGCGAAGAACGACCCGACTGGCAAGGGTCACAAGGTCGTGGTCGCCGCCAAGCCCGCCGAGCCGATCATCTGCCCCGACGCGTGGCTGACCCGCCTCGAAGCGGTCACCTGCCGCCGGCTCGGCCTGCCCGCCGGCACCGACCTCACCCGTCACCCCGCCACCAAGGACCGGGGCATCTTCCCCGCCTGGGACAAGGGCGCCCCCAAGCGCGAAGCCGCCGCTGTCGCCGCCGGGAAGCCGGTGTGGGGCCTCGCCAGCGAAGGGCTCTCCGAGCGGCTCCGGGAAGCCGCCGAGCGGGCGTCGGTCATCCTCGAGCCGCTGAGCTGGCACGGCCTCCGGGCCGGGTTCGTGACCGAGATGCTCGACCGTGGCGCCGCCCCGTCCCGGATCGCGAAGCACACCCGTCACGGGGACGTCGGCAGCTTGTTCCTCTACGACCGGCCCCGCGACCCGATCGCCGGTGGGGTGACCGCCGGGGTGAGCGTCGACGTCGGCCTCGACGTCGACCTCGACTTCCCCGAGGCCGACGACGGCGACGCGGTCGCCCGGGCCCTCGACGACCTCGGCCTCGGCTGATGTCCGCCGCCCCGCCGACCCCGTGTGCCACACTGACCTCCGTGTCTCTGTGTTCCAGTGAAAGCGTGAAGCCGTGATTGTGGCGGTGGCCGCCACCAAGGGCGGCGTCGGCAAGACGACCCTCGCGGTCGGGCTCGCCGAGGCGCTCGCCGCCCGAGGCGACGGCACCGTGGTCCTGGTCGACCTCGACCGCCAGGCCGAAGGCGGCGCCGCCGACTGGGCGGACCTCGCCGCCGAAGACCCTGGCCCGCCGCTCGCCGCCGAGGTCGCCACCGGCACCCCCGGCGACCTCGGCGGCCTCGCCCGCCTCGACGCCGCCCACATCGTCCTCGACACACCCCCCGCCGCCCCCGACGTGACCCGAGCCGCGATCGCCGCCGCCGGACTTTGCGTGATCGCCGCCGGCGCGAGGGCCGCTGACCTGCGCCGGGTCGCCGGTGTCGCCGCCGCCGCCGGCGGCACGCCCGTCGTGGTGGCCCTCACCATGACCCGACCGGGGTTCGCCGCCACCGACGAAGCCCGCGACGCGCTCACCGCCGCCGGGATGACCGTCGCCGCCGCCACGATCCCGCTCCGAGAGCGCATCGCCCGCGCCTTCGGCCGGAACCTCACCCCCGCAGCGCTCGCCCCGTTCGCCGCTCTCGCCGACGAGCTCGTCCCCACCACCAAGGAGAAGTGACATGGCTCGATCGTTCGGTTCGATGGTCACCGAAGCCCCCGAGGTCGACCCCGCCCTCGGCCACATCGACAACCTCGACGCCGCCTTCCGCAGCCCCACCAAGGAGCACACGAAGCGGCTCACGCTCGACGTCACCGTCGAACTGCACCGCTGGCTCCTCGCCCAGCGCCTCGACTCGGGGGTGACCGCCGCAGCTCTCCTCCGGGCGCTCGCCCACCTCGCCGCCACCGACCCCAAGCTCCTCGCCAAGGCCGTCGCCCAGGCCGAGGCCGACGCCGCATGAGCCCCACGCTCGAGCTCACCTGGTACGGCAAGAACCGCCGGTGGGTGGCGTGAGCATCACCAACGGCAACGGCGACCTCGGCGACCTCGAAGCCCGCCTGTGGGCGGCTGCGAACAGCCTCCGCGGCCCGGTCGACCCCGCCGACTTCAAGGGGTACGTGTTCCCGATCCTGTTCTTCAAGTGGATCTCGGACACGTGGGACTGGGAACGGGCCCGAGCCGTCGCCGACTTCGGCGACGACGTCGACCCGGAGGTCGAGGCGGACTACCACCGGTTCGTCGTCCCCGACGGGTGCCACTGGCCCGATGTGCGGAACCGGACGGCCAACGTCGGTGTCGAGCTCCAGAAGGCGTTGGACCGGCTCCAGCAGGCCAACCCCGACACCCTGGCGGGGATCTTCGGTGACGTGGCGTGGGGCAACAAGGAACGCATCCCCGAGCCGAACCTGCTGAACCTGATCGACAGCTTCGACACCCTCACCCTGAACCCCGACGTCGTCTCGAACGATCTGCTGGGCGCGGCGTACGAGTACCTGTTGAAGCAGTTCGCTGACGAGTCCGGGAAGAAGGCCGGCGAGTTCTTCACCCCCCGCGCCGTGGTCCACACCCTCGTCCGGCTTCTCGACCCCCAGTCCGACGAGACGGTCTACGACCCCGCCTGCGGCTCCGGCGGGATGCTGGTCGAGACGATCAACGCTGTGCGGGAGGCCGGCGGCGACTCCCGCACGCTGCGCCTCTACGGGCAGGAGGTGAACCTCACCACCTCGGCGATCGCCCGCATGAACCTGTACCTGCACGACCTCGAGGACTTCCGCATCCTCCGCGGTGACACGCTCCGCGACCCCCGCCACACCCTGCCCGACGGGGCCATCACCCGGTTCGATGTGGTGATCGCGAACCCGCCGTTCTCGCTGAAGAACTGGGGGGCCGACACCTGGGCCGCCGACCCAAGGGCGATCTGCGCTGTCCCGCCGGCCGGGAACGCTGATCTGGCGTGGGTGCAGCACATGATCGCCTCCATGACCCCGAAGACGGGCCGGGTCGGGGTCGTCATGCCGCACGGGGTCCTGTTCCGCGGCGGCGTCGAAGCGAAGATCCGCGAGTGCCTCATCGAGAAGGACCTCCTCGACGCTGTCGTCGGCCTGCCCCCGAACCTCTTCTACTCCACGACGATCCCGGCGTGTCTGCTGATCTTCCGGGCGACCAAGCCGGCTGATCGGAAGGGGTCGGTGTTGTTCGTGGACGGCTCGGCGTGCTTCACCAAGGCGAAGAACCAGAACGAGATGGGCCCCGAGCACATCGACTCGATCCTCGAAGCGTTCCGCACCGGCGACGACCCCGACGGCGACGGCGGCGTCCAAGTCCGACCCGTCCCCGTCGACGAGATCGAAGCCAACGGCTGGGACCTCAACATCGGCCGGTACCTCCGCACCGCCGCCGCCGACACCATCAGCGTCGATGACGCCCTCACCCAACTCCGGGAAGCTCAGGCCGAACTCCGCGACGCCGAAGCCGAGCTCGACACGCGCCTCAAGGCCGCCGGCTATGCGTGACGGCTGGGCCGAGGTGCGGCTCGGCGACGTCCTGGTGTTGGACAACTCGAAGCTGGGAGAACACGATGAGGAGCCGGTCGTGTTCTCGCTCTCGAAGTACGACGGTGTCGTGCTCGCCGACGACTACTTCGATAAGCGGATCGCTTCCGACAAGCTCGACGGCTACAAGGTGCTCGGTCCAGGTGGATGGGCGTACTCCACCATCCACATCGACGAAGGCTCCATCGCAACCAACCACCACGGGCTGACCGGGGTGCTGAGCCCGATGTACACGACCATGCGCTGGGTCGGGCAAGACGACGATCCCAGGTACTTCGAGTTGCTGCTCCGAACGCCGCGGATGCTCACGGTCTACCGAGACCATGCTGCCGGGACCGTGAACCGTCGCAGGAGTCTCGCCTACAAGGCGTTCGCCGAGCTTCGGGTCGATGTGCCGCCGTTGGTGGTGCAGCGGCGGGTGGTGGATCTGGTCGACGCGGTCGACACGTACGCCGCGGCCGGCCGTTGGCTAGGGGAAGTGGCGGGCCGGTGCCTTGTGGCGGCGATCTCTGACCACGAAGCGGACGTACCTGCTGGAGACCATTCCCGGCCCCTGTCTGACTATGTGGCGCACACCATCGGAGGAGTCTGGGGTGTTGAACCCGGAGGGGACGAAGTAGATGTGGCGGTGGTG
>JAEUJM010000050.1 GCA_016794585.1 Acidimicrobiales bacterium | reverse complement strand
GGATGGCCCACCGGGAGCCACTCGCGCACATCAGGAGGCAACAAGAACTGCTGATCACGAGTCACCGCACGGAACCGAGGAGCCACCCACGAATTCTCCCCCGTCTCGGACCTGAACGCGAGCACCTAACGCAACAGCCTCCCTACGTCGCCAACTCGCCACCAGAACGGTGGGTGGGGTCAGGTGCGGGCGCGGAGGGGGGCGATGATCTCGTCGGCGAAGCGCTCGAGGTCTCGGAGCTTGGTGTCGAGCGCCTCGGGGTCGCCGCCGTAGAAGTACCAGGGGACGGTGATGACGTCGGTGACGCCGAGGGCGGCGAGCTCGTCCATGGCCTCGATGGAGGGCATCACCATGGGCGTGACCTTGATCTCGAAGGGTCGGTCGGCCGTGCCGTACTCCTCGCGGAAAGCGGTGAGCTTGGGCACGGTCTCGGCGATCTCGTCCGGCGTGACCTGCACCGCGATCCAGCCGTCGCCGAGGCGGGCCGCCCGCTTCAGCGCCGGCTCGGAGTGCCCGCCCACGTAGATGGGCACCGGCTCCACGGGCGCCGGCGCCATCATCAGCCGGTCGAAGTCGTAGTGCTTGCCGTGGTGCTCGACCCACCCGCCGGCGAGGCAGGCTCGCAGGATCTCGATGCCCTCGTCGAGGCGCTTGCCCCGGGTCTTCATCTCCTGGCCGAGCCAGGCGAACTCCTCGGGGATCCACGACAGGCCGACGCCGATGCCGATCCGCCCCTCGAACATCGCCGCGGTCGACGTGACCGTCTTCGCCACGAGCAGCGGCTCGCGGATGCCCACCTTCATCACGTTGGTGAAGAACGAGAGGCGCTCGGTGACCGCGGCCATGGCCGGGATGGCCACCCACGGGTCGGGCCACGGCGCCTCGGCGGGCCAGAAGCGCACCCCGTCGGGCGTGTACGGGTACCCCGCCGACACGTGTTCGGGGAAGAAGACCGAGTCGGGCACCGAGATGGCATCCCAGCCCGCGGCCTCCGCCGCCTGGGCGATGGGCAGCAGGTGGTCCGCCGGCGTGAACGGCAGCGAGACGGTGAACCGCATCACACTGGCTCCTCGTGCCTCGGAGCGGCTTCGCCATCCGGTTCGTCGGCGGCGCTGCTTCGCTCCGCTCGCAACGTGAACCGCATCACGCTGGCTCCTCGTGCCTCGGAGCGGCTTCGCCATCCGGTTCGTCGGCGGCGCTGCTTCGCTCCGCTCGCAACGTCGATCGCATCACACGGGCCCCATCGTCAGATGCTGTCCCAGTAGGTCCCGGCGAGCATGCGCTCGATGGTGGCTCGGTGCATGACGTAGTCGTCGGGATCCTCGGGGGCGTCGCGCTCGCCGAAGAACACGCCCCGCTGGGCGGTACGGGTCATGACGATGCCGTGGCGGAGCGCGGCGTACATCAGGTACCAGTCGAGGTCCCGGGGGGTGTGGCCGGTGATCGACTCGTAGAGGCTGGCGACGTCGTCGCGGTGCAGGTACGTGGGCATGCCCGGCATCCCGTACTGCTCGGCGAGGTCCTGGAAGAAGCGGTGGATGAAGATCATCCACGCGAGGTCCAGCTCGCGGGGCCCGAGCGCCGCCATCTCCCAGTCGAGCGCGGCCACCGGCTCGAAGTCCCGGTAGATCATGTTGCCGATGCGGCCGTCGCCCCAGCTGACGACCGTGGGGCCCTCGTCCTCGGGCCAGTGCTCGTCGAGCCAGTCGAAGGTGGCCTCGATGACCGGCAGGCGGATCTCGTCGGCGGTGCCGGCGCCACGTGTCCAGTCGTAGAAGGCCCGCTGGCCGTTCACGTGGCGGCGCAGCGGGGTGTCGCCAGGGGCCTTGGTGTCGAGGAAGACCAGCTCCTCGTCGGTGGCCTCGAGCGAGTGCAGCTCGGCGACCACCTCGACCGACCGGTCCTGGAGGAGGCGTTGGTCCACGGGGTCGGCGTCGAACAGCCAGTTGTCGCCGAAGGGGTACGGCATGACATCGGGCGGCACGATGCCGTCGACCCGCGCCATGACGATGAAGGGCGACCCGACCGGCTCGGGGTCGGGCTCGAACCAGAGGTTGCGGGGCACGGGCACGCTGGTGCGCTCGCCCACGAGGGTCATGACCCGGTGCTGCAGCTCGAGGTCGTAGGTGGGGAACACGGGCACCGCGCTGGCCTCGGGCTCGAGCCGGGCCACGCAGCGCTCGTGGTGCTCGCCGTCGGCGTCGGTCCAGGTCGCGTCGAACAGGAGCGTCTCACTCGACATGCCGTTGGTCGAAGGCGCGGCGAGGTCGGTGACCGCCCCGTGGGTCGCCCCGGGTCGGGCCGCCAGCCAGGCGCTGAGGCGCTCGGTCAGCTCGTCGTGGCTACGGGTGGAGGTCTGGGGGCGGTCCGTCGACGGTGGCCCCCCGGCGGCGTCGGTGTCGCTCATAGGCCGACCAGTTTGACAGCCCTCCGGGGGTGGGGCGTTCGCGTCAATCGGACGTCGGGCCGCCCGGGGTCCTTGCGCGCGCTGCCGACGGGCCGATGGGGACGGTGGGTAACCAGTCAGCGGAGGGGGAGACCGTGACCGACCGAGACCGACCGGGCGACCGAACGGTGGACCAGCGTTGCGCGGTGCTGCTGCGCCTCGCGGTGGCCGAGGGCGATCGGGGCCACCCGTTCGAGGCCCGTGACCTCCTGGCGGCCGCCGAGTGCGAAGCCCGCCGCAGCGATCGCCCCGACCTGCTGCTGGCCGTGCGGACGGCGTGCGTCCGCGCCAACCGGCGCCGACCGAGATTCCCCGTCCTGGCTGACCGTGGGACCGCCCTGACTGACTAACGTCTGGCGCTCGCCGAGGTGGCTCGGCCACGAGCGGGAGGCGCGAAGTGAGCGGGACACGGCGGCGAGGTCGAGGCACGGGTCGGCCTCGCGGGGCGCGGGTGCGCACCCCCGTCGGCCCGACCGTCGCGGCCGCCGTCGGCGTGGTCGGCGTGGCCGTCGCGCTCGTCGCCGGTGTCCTGTCGCCCACGCCCCTGGCGGCCCGGCCGGCGGGCCCGCCGCCCGGTCTCGAGCCCATCGTGTTCGTGCACGGCCTGCACGACTCCAGCGCCGCGTTCACCACCATGGTCCAGCGCTTCCGCGACGCGGGCGTCCCCGAGGACCGGCTGTGGGCGTGGAACTACGACTCGCGCCAGTCGAACGTCGATTCGGCGGACGACTTCGCCGCCTTCGTGACCGGGGTGCGCCTCGAGACCGGGGCGGCGCGCGTCGACGTCGTCGCCCACTCGATGGGTGCGCTCCCCACCCGCTGGTGCATCCGCTTCGGACCGTGCCGGCGGGTAGTCGACGACTGGGTGTCGCTGGCGGGGCCCAACCACGGATCGAACATCACCCTCACCTGCCTGCTCTTCCCCGGCGAGGAGGGGTGCCCCGAGATGGCCGTCGGGTCCTCGTTCCTCGATCAGCTCAACGAGGGCGACGAGACTCCGGGCCAGGTCGACTACACCACCATCCGCACCACCGACGACCAGATCATCTCGCCCAGCGACTCGACCGAGCTCGCCGGCGCACCCAACCTGGTCTTCGAGGGGTTGGCCCACAACGATCTCCTCACCGAGCCCGCCGTGTTCGCGAAGGTGGCCGCGGTGGTCTTCGACGGGGTCGCGCCTGGCGGCGCCGGCCTCGCCGAGGCGGCCGCCGTCCCAGCCGAGGGGTCGGTCCCGTCGGTCCCACCGCGCTCCACGGTCGATACCGCGGCGGACGAGAGCCGGGCGGCGGGGCGGACCGGCATCATCGTGGCCGCACTCGACAGCAGGCCGAACGCGGCGCGCGACGTGGCCTTCACCTTGTGCCGGGGGGCGAGCACCGACTGTCGCACCTTCACCCTCGACGACGATGCCGACCCGGTCCGTCAGCGGCGGGCGCGCCACGGCGGCCTCGCGGTCGGCCGCTGGAAGCTGAGCCAGTCGACCCCACCCGGATGGGCCCTCGCCGGCATCACGTGCGACACGGACGAGCGCGTCCAACTCCACCGGGCCCGCGCCGTGATCGAGCTCCAGGCCGGCGAGAAGAGCACGTGCACCTTCACCATCGAGCGCTCGACCACGACGTCGACGACCTCCACCTCGTCCACGACCACCACGAGCAGCACCACCTCCACGAGCACCACCTCCACGAGCACCACCTCCACGAGCACCACCACGACGAGCACGACCACGACGGCGCCCCCGCCGCCGCCGGCCAACGACGCGGTGGCGGCCGCCCAAGCGCTGCCCTTCGCCACCGGCACCACCCGGGGCAGCAACGAGCGGGCCACGGTCGAGGCCGGCGAGCCGCAGCACGCCGAGGCCGCGCCCACGCGCACCGTCTGGTACCGGTGGACGGCGGGGCTCAGCGCCGCGGTCGCGGTCGACACCTGCGCCAGCGCCTTCGACACCGTGCTGGCGGTGTACTCGGGGCCCGCGACCGGGCCCTCCGTCGACGGGCTCTCCGAGATCGCCGCCGACGAGGACACGTGTGGCGCGCAGAGCCGCCTGCGCTTCGCCTCGGTCGCCGGTACCACCTACTACCTGGCGGTCGGCGGGTACGGCGGCGCCCAGGGCGAGGTCGTGCTGCGGCGGTCCCTGGTGACGGGCCCGGTGTCCGACGCCTTCTCGGCGACGGTCCCGCTGGCCCCCGGGGGAGGGACGCTCGACGTGGCCACCGGGTTCGCCTCGTCCGAGCGGTCCGAGCCCTCCCACGCAGGCAACCCCGCGGCACACAGCGTCTGGTACTCGTGGACGGCACCCGCCGACGGTCCCGTCACCTTCGACACCTGCGGGAGCGACTTCGACACGGTCCTCGCCGTGTCCACCGGCGACGCCCTGACCGCCCTCAGCCCGGTCGCCGCCGCCGACGACACCTGCGAGCTGGGCGCCCGCGTCGGCTTCGACGCGATCGCCGGCACCACCTACCGCATCGCCGTCGACGGCTTCCACGGCGCCACGGGCACCGCCACCCTGTCCTGGGGCTGACGGCCGGGGCGGCGCAGGGCCGCGCCGCTAGCGTTCGGGACGTGAGTGGAGGGGACCGCGACGAGCCGGACCGGGGCGACGAGCGCCTGAGGGTCGGGCACAGCAAGGACGTGGCCGCCGGGCCCGCCGGCGTGGTCGCGGGGACCCGCATGGCCCTCGCCGAGATGGGGGTGCGGCGGGGGACCCGGGCCCTGCTCAAGGTCAACCAGGCCGAGGGCTTCGACTGCCCGGGGTGCGCCTGGCCCGAGGCCGCCCCCGCCGGGACCCGGGAGAGCGGGAAGCACGCGCGGAGCCACGCCGAGTTCTGCGAGAACGGCATGAAGGCGGTGGCCGAGGAGGCGACCACCCGTCGCGTGGGGCGCGAGTTCTTCGCCAACCACAGCGTGGACGACCTCGCCGCCCGGACCGACCACTGGCTGGGCAGCCGCGGCCGGCTCACCGAGCCGATGGTGAAGCGCCCCGGCTCCGACCACTACGAGCCCATCGCCTGGGACGACGCCCTCGGCCTGCTGGCCGGCGAGCTGAACGCCGTGGCCCACCCCGACCGGGCGGTCTTCTACACCTCCGGCCGGACCAGCAACGAGGCCGCCTTCGCCTACCAGCTCTTCGTGCGCCAGTTCGGCACCAACAACCTGCCCGACTGCTCCAACATGTGCCACGAGTCGAGCGGCGTCGCCCTCACCGAGACCGTCGGCGTGGGCAAGGGCAGCGTCACCCTGGACGATCTCGCCCACGCCGACCTGATCTTCGTGGTGGGTCAGAACCCGGGCACCAACCACCCGCGCATGCTCTCCGCGCTCGAGCGGGCCAAGGACAACGGCGCCAAGGTCGTCGCGGTCAACCCGCTGCCCGAAGCGGGCCTGTTGCGGTTCAAGAACCCGCAGCGACCCACGCGGGCGCTCGGACGGGGCACCGCCCTCGCCGACCTCTTCCTCCAGATCCGGGTCAACGGCGACCTCGCCCTGTTCCAGGCCCTCAACCGAGGTCTGCTCGACCGGGCCGAGACCGATCCCTCGGCCATCGACCGCGCGTTCCTCGACGAGCACTGCGACGGCTTCGACGCCCTCGCCGCCCATCTCGCCGAACTGGACGGGGACCTGATCGACCGGGCGACCGGCCTTCCCCGGGAGCAGATCGACGAGGCGCTGGCCATGGTGCTCGCCGCCGACCGCATCATCGTCTGCTGGGCCATGGGCCTCACCCAGCACCGCAACTCGGTGCCGACGATCCGCGAGATCGTGAACTTCTGCCTGCTGCGTGGCAACGTCGGGCGCCCCGGCGCCGGCCTCTGCCCCGTGCGGGGGCACAGCAACGTCCAAGGCGACCGGACGATGGGCATCCACGAGAAACCCGAGGCGCCGTTCCTCGACGCGCTCGGCGCCGAGTTCGGCTTCGTGCCGCCGCGCGATCCGGGCTACGACGTGGTCGAGGCCATCCGGGCGATGCGCGACGGCGAGGTCGACGTCTTCTTCGGCCTGGGGGGCAACTTCGTGGCCGCCGCCCCCGACACCGAGGTCACCAGCGCGGCCATGGCCCGGTGCCGGGTCACCGCCCACGTCAGCACCAAGCTCAACCGCTCGCACACCGTGGTGGGTGACACCGCGCTGATCCTGCCCTGCCTCGGGCGCACCGAACGCGACGTCCAGGCCGGCGCCGAGCAGTACGTCACCGTCGAGGACTCGATGGGCATGGTCCACGCCAGCCGCGGTCGCCTCGACCCGGCGTCGCCCCACCTGCGCAGCGAGGTGGCCATCGTCGCGGGCCTCGCCGCCGCCACGCTGGGCGGGCGCGGCGACGTGGACTGGGCCGCGCTCACCGCGGACTACGCCCGCATCCGCGACCACATCGAGGCCGTCGTGCCCGGCTTCGAGTCCTTCAACGACCGCTCGGGCCGGCCCGAGGGCTTCGCCCTCCCCAACCCCGTGCGCGACTCCCGCACGTTCCCCACCGCCACCGGCCGGGGTCGGCTCACCGTGAACCCCCTGGACGTACTCGAGGTGCCCGACGGCCACCTGCTGTTGCAGACGATCCGGTCCCACGACCAGTTCAACACCACGATCTACGGCCTCGACGACCGCTACCGGGGCATCCACCAGGGCCGGCGGGTGGTGTTCGCGCACGCCGACGACCTCACCGCGCTCGGCGTCACCGACGGCCAGGTGGTCGACCTCGTCGGCGTCCCGGACGCGCCGGGGGCCGCGCCCCGACGGGCCGAGGCCTTCCGGGTCGTGGCCTACGACGTGGCCCGGGGCACCTGCGCCGCCTACTTCCCGGAGACGAACGTGCTGGTGCCCCTCGACAGCACTGCCGAGTCGAGCAACACGCCGACGTCCAAGTCGGTCATCGTCCGCCTCGAGGGCCGCCCGGATCCGCCACCCGGCGGCGCGATCGTGTGATGCTCCGGTGATGGGCGACGTGCACCACCCTGACGACGACCTGCCCCGGGAAGCGACCGACGACCGTCGCTCGGGCGACTCTGCCGTGGACGAACCTCCCGTGGACGACGAGGGGCTCCAGTTCGGCCTCGGCCGGGGCCTCGGCGCCATCCTCGCCGGCCCCTCGGCCCCACCGGTGGGTGCCGGCGCCGGGACCACGACGGGTGGGCTGTCCTCGCTGTTCGCCGGTACGTCGAACGCTCCCCGTCCGCACACGGCCCCCGCCCGACCCGGGCCCGAGCGGCCCGACAGAGCCGGAGGCTGGCCCCGCACGGGCACCGACCCCGCGCCGCCGCCCCTGCCGCTGGTACCCCGCGACGAGCGGCGCGCCCGGGTGGTGCACCCTGCGGCCGCTCCCCAGCGCCAGGCCGTCGAGCAGCGCCTGCACGATCTCGTGGCGGCCATCGACCTCGACGTCGCGGTGCACCTCCGCCCCGGCCCCGGCGGCGGCAGCCTCATCATGGTCCGGCCCACCATCGGCTCCCTGCCGGGGAGGGACATGGATGCCCTCTGCCGGGCCATCCGGGCCTTCGTGGGCGAATGCCGCCTCACCACCGACGACTTCGAGGCCGCCGGCCACCACTGTGTCGCCTTCGGTCCACGGCCGCTCACGCCCGCCGGCGTGTACGTGCTCGGTCGCCGCGACGGCGGCCTCACCATGGACGAGCGCTGGGCGCTGCACCAGCGCCTCAGCCCCACCGCGATGCCCGCCTGAGCGCACCGGCCCCGGTCGCCGGGCACCGCCGTCCGCCGGCCGGTCGAAGACGGTGGTCGCGACGGGCCGAGCGCGGGCGTCGGGGGACGCCTCTAACCTCTGTCGGGTGACGTTCCGGCCCGAGGCGATCCAGGGCGCCGTCCGAGAGGCGGGCGGCTCGATCGACTACCGCCTGGCCCGCCACGCCCTGGTGAGCGAGTTCAAGAAGGGCCGCCTCGCCGAGCACGAGGTGTGCGACGCCCATCCCGAGCTCGTGCGCGCCGCCCGCGAGCTCGGCGACCCGACCTCGATGACCTGCCCCATCTGCGAGGAGACCCAGGTGGTGCTGGTCTCCTACGTCTTCGGCCCCCGCCTGCCGGCCCACGGACGCTGCGTCAGCCAGAAGGGCGAGCTGGCCAAGTTGGCCAAGCGCAAGGGCGACCTCACCTGCTACGTCGTCGAGGTGTGCCCGAACTGCTCCTGGAACCACCTCGCCCGCACCTTCCCGCTGTAGCGCTGATCGCCGGCGCCGGGAACCGAACGCGCCGCCGCGACGTGGAAGGGGGGCATGCCTGCATTACGATTCTGTGACGTCGCGCCGGTCCGACCCGGTCCGCCCGCCCCTCAGCCGTGAGCCCTCGATGAGTCAATCCTCCAACGCGGTGCAGGACGTCCCGGAAGGGATGCGCCTCAACCGACGCGGCAAGCTGAAGAAGCTCCGCAAGCGCAGCATCATCTGGCGCTGGCGCCGCGTCTTCTACCTGGCCCTGCTGCTCGTGGTGGCGGGCTCGGCCGGCGCCTTCTGGGTGCTGTCGCAGGTGAAGCTGCCCGCGGCCAACGACCAGCTCCGCCAGACCACCTTCGTCTGCTTCGCGCAGACCACCGAGAACTGCGGGCCCGAGAACGCCGACTTCAAGCTGAAGGGCGACGAGGACCGGGTCAACATCGTCTACGAGGACCTGCCCGACGTCGTGATCGAGGCGGTGATCTCGGCCGAGGACCGGGACTTCTTCCAGCACGGTGGCATCGACCCCGTCGGCATCGCCCGTGCCGTGATGGCCAACGCCAACGAGGAGGAGATCACCCAGGGCGGCTCGACCATCACCCAGCAGTACGTGAAGAACGTCTATCTCACCCGCGAGCGCTCCATCACCCGCAAGCTCCGCGAGGCCATCCTCGCCGTGCGCGTCGACGACGAGCTCTCCAAGGAGGAGATCCTCGAGCGCTACCTGAACACCATCTACTTCGGCCGGGGCGCCTACGGCATCCAGGCCGCGTCGCGGGCCTACTTCCGCCACGACATCCAGGAGCTCGACGGCCTCGACAACACGACGGGTGAGTTCTCGCCGATCGAGCTCGCCCAGGTGGCGTACCTCGCCGGCCTGATCCGTGCCCCCGAGAGCGCCGACGCCCAGCGCAACCCCAACGTGGCCACCCAGCGCCGCAACTCGGTGCTCAACGCCATGTTCGAAGAGGGCTACATCACCCGGGACGAGGCGAAGGCGGCCAAGCAGGAGGGCTGGGAGGTCGACGACCTCTTCGCCAGCCGGAACATCGTCTCCCGCACCCCGGCCACCACCCTCGGCACCGTGCGCGACTGGGAGCACGGCACGGAGTACTTCGCCGAGTACGTCCGCCAGAAGCTGGTCGAGGAGTTCGGCGAGGACCAGGTCTACGGCGGCGGCCTGCGGGTCTACACGACCCTCAGCATGGACATGCAACAGGCGGCGTACGACACCGTCACCGAGACCCTCAACCTGCCCGGCGACCCGGCCGCCTCCATCGTGGCCCTCGACGACCGGGGCCGGGTGCGGGCGATGATGGGCGGCACCGACTTCGCCAACCAATCGGTCAACCTGGCGGTCGGCGTCGAGGGCGGCGGCTCGGGCCGCCAGCCCGGCTCGTCGTTCAAGCCCTTCGCGGTCGCCACCGCGCTCAAGGAGGGGTATGCGGCCGACGCCCGCATGACCGTCCCCAGCGCCGGCGAGTTCGACCTCTCCGAGTACGGCGCCGGCGGCGGGACGTGGCGGGTGTCGGGAGGGGGCGGCAGCCACTCGATGATGACGGCGCTACCGGCGTCGTCGAACATGTTCTTCGCCACCTTGATGTTGAAGCTGGGCTCCGAGCGAGTGATCGAGACGGCCAACCAGATGGGCGTCACCGCCGACCTCCCCACCGTGCCCTCGATCGTGCTCGGCGCCGGCGAGGTCTCGCCGCTGGACATGGCCTCCGCCTATTCCACCCTCATGAACCACGGCACCCACTACGAGCCGCAGGTCATCACCCGGGTCGAGGACTCGGACGGCAACGTCATCTGGACCGCTCCCGAGGAGGGCCAGCAGGTCCTCACGCCCGAGGTGGCCGACATCACCACCACGGCGATGCGCAGCGTGGTCACCAGCGGCACCGGACGGGCGGCAGCCCTCGACAACGTGGCCGCGGCGGGCAAGACCGGCACCACCCAGAACAACAAGGACGCCTGGTTCGTGGGCTTCCGCTGCAACTTCGTGGCCTCGGTGTGGATGGGCTACCCGGGCTTCGACGGCGCCCCCGTCACGCCCATGAACAACGTCCACGGCGAGCGCCAGGAGGGCGGGCGCTTCCCGGCGCGCATGTGGCACGACTTCATGACCCGTGCCGATCCCTTCCTCAACGACAATTGCGACCTGGCCAGCGTCAGCGACTTCCCCGAGGGCAAGGACTACAACGACGAGGGTGAGCTGCCCGGCGGCGCCGTGGCCGGCGGCAACACCGCGGTCACCGCACCGCCGACGCCGGCGACCGTCACCGTGCCCCCGGTGACCTCGCCTCCCACCACCCAGCCCCCGGTCACCGTCACGGTCACCGTGCCCCCCACCACCGTGGTCGCCCCCGGGGGCGCCAACGCGGGGGAGGGCGATGCCGACGACGAGGGCCGAAGATCGGGCGGTTCCCCGTGAGCGCGCCCGCGCCCGCGCCCGTGTCGTGCACCTCGTGCGGTCGAGACGACGAGGAGCTCGAAGCCGTGCACCGGATCTACGTGACCCCCGAGGCGTGGGACACGCCCGGCAAGGTGGACGTGCAGGACGAGGTCGAGCACTGGTGCTTCGCCTGTCGCACGCAGTACCCCCACGAAGGCGTCTGATCCCCGGAATTCGCCCGCGATCGGGCGCGCGTGGGTAACCTCTCCTCATACCGCCGGCAGCCGAGGGGCGCTGGACGGGAAGGAGGCTCAGCCATGAGCAACACGCAGATGACCGTGCCCGCCGTGCGCGCCCGCAAGGTCGCCGACGGGGCCGAACCCCTGGTGATGGTGACGGCGTACGACGCGCCCGGCGCCCGCATCGCGGACGAGGCCGGGGTCGACCTGATCCTGGTGGGCGACTCGCTCGCCATGGTGGTGCTCGGCTACGAGGACACCCTCCAGGTGACCATCGAGGACATGGCCCACCACACCGCCGCGGTGGCGCGGGCCAAGCCCAAGGCCCTCATCGTGGGCGACCTGCCGTGGATGAGCTACCACGTGTCCACCGAGGACACCGTGCGCAACGCCGCCGCCCTCATCCGGGCCGGCGCGCAGTGCGTCAAGCTCGAGGGCGGCCGCAAGCGACTGCCCATGATCGAGGCCCTCGTGGCCGCCGAGATCCCCGTCATGGGCCACCTCGGGCTCACCCCGCAGTCGGTGCACGCCATGGGCGGCTTCAAGGTGCAGGGCAAGGAGGCCGAGGCCGCGCTGCAGCTCGTGGCCGAGGCCAAGGCCCTCGCCCACGCCGGGTGCTTCGCCCTCGTGCTCGAAGGTGTCCCCGACGTCGTGGCCGCCATGGTCACCGCGGCGGTGGACGTGCCCACCATCGGCATCGGCGCCGGCCGCCACTGCGACGGCCAGGTGCTCGTCTACCACGACCTGCTCGGCATCGAGGACCGTGTCGCCCCCAAGTTCGTGCGCCGCTACGCCGACCTCAAGGGCGACGCCGTGAGCGCGATGGCGGCCTTCGCCGACGACGTGCGCACCGGCGCCTTCCCCAACGACGACGAGAGCTACCACGTCAGCGGCGAGGTGGCCGAGTCCCTCGAGCTCTACGGCTCCACGCCCCCGCCGGGCGCCTGACTCCGACCGGCGCTAGCGCCGGTTCCAGCGTAGGGCCCGGATCGCGTGGTCCGGGCCCTTGTGCACCACGACGTCGGCGCGGGCCGCGCTCGGGGCGATGTCCTCGACCAGGTTCGGCAGGTTGACCTCGGTCCAGACCGCGACGGCGAGCTCGGTGACGGTCTCGGGGCCGAGGTCGGCCCAGCCGAAGTAGAACGACTCGGGGTCGTCGGCGGCGTCGCGGACCAGGTCGTGCATGCGGGCCACGTACCACGCCTCCAGATCCTCCACGGCGGCATCGACGTACACGCCGAGGTCGCCGAAGCGCCGCTGGAGGGCGACGACGCCTTCGACGACGAGCAGGTCCGGGCGGGCGAAGACGTCCGGCTCGTCGAGCACGTCGTAGCGCTGGTGGGAGTACACCGGGGCCGAGAGGGAGGCCTCGCCGGCGCGGGCCGCGGCGACCAGGGCGTCGAGGCGGTCCAGGTCGTAGGTCTCGGGGCGGCCCTTGCGGTCGAGCAGGCCCTGCGCCTCGAGGACGGCGTTGGGCCGGAGGAAGCCGTCGGTGGTGACCACCTCGACCGAGGCGCCGCCGGCGCGGACCCGATCGGCGAGCTCGGTGGCGATGGTCGACTTGCCCACGGCGACGGGGCCGGCGATGGCGAGCACGCGGGTCCGTCCCGGCACGGGAGCGAGGCGGTCGACCACCTGGTCGAGCGGGTCCGCACCCGTCACGGGGAAGCTCCAGCCCTCAGAAGGCGGTGAGACGGGCGGGGACGGGCTCGTCGACGTCGACCGGTTCGTAGGTGCGGAACACGACGTCCCAGACGGGGCTCGTCACCCCGAAATTCACGGTGCCGCCGCGGCCGTGGTGGTGAAGGTGGCGGCGTTGCTGCCAACGGGTGTAGCGGGTGCGGGCGGGGCGGAAGTGGGACTGGAAGTGGACCCGCTCGTAGACGAGGTAGGTGGCGATGCCCGAGAGGCCGACCAGCGCCCCGGTGTACCAGGGCGCGCCGACCACGGTGGCCAGCCAGGCGCCGACGGGGCAGAGGAACCCGAGCCCCACGAGGAGGGTCATCATCAGCGACAGCGGGGAGGCCAGCGGCCGCTTGGTGGGGTGGCGGTGGTGCTCGAGATGGCCCCGCGAGGCGATGGCGGGTCCGAGCTCGGCGTGCATGAACCACCGGTGGATCACGTACTCGGTGAAGCTCCACGCCACGACGCCGGCGAGCACCGCCAGGGCTGCCACGGCCACCACGATCACAAGGGGCAGTATGGCCCCATGACCTCTCGCCGCGCCGCTCCACCGCTGCGCCGCGCCGCCGCGTTCGTGCTCGTCGCCGGCGCGCTCCTCGTCGCGGTGGCGTGTGGCGGGGGCGACGACGAGGCCGTGGACGACGGCCGCTCGGGGCGGGCGGAGCCGACCGCAGCCGTGGACGGGGCGTGCGCCGACCTCGAGCCGATCGGCGAGTTCGGCGAGGTGCTCGTCACCGTCGACGGCGACGAGCACTGCCTGCTGCTCGCCCAGACGCCCGAGGAGCGGGCGCGTGGCCTGATGGAGGTCACCGACCTCGCCGGCTACCCCGGCATGCTCTTCGCCTTCCCTGCCGACAGCGAGGGTGGCTTCTGGATGCGCAACACGCCCACCCCGCTGTCCATCGCCTACCTCGACGCCTCGGGGGCCATCGTCTCCACGGCGGACATGGAGCCGTGCGACGATGTCCCCACCTGCCCCTCGTACCCGGCGTCGGGGCCCTACCGCTTCACGGTCGAGGTGCCCCGGGGCGAGCTCACCGGCCTCGGTCTGGAGGGCCCTGCACGGCTCACCGTCGAGAGCGAGATCGACCCCTCCTAGAGGGTGCCTGGCTGTACAGCTCTGTCCAGTGCGACCCCGTGTCTGCGGGTCTACGGTGTCCGTCGGGCGGGCCCGGGGCGGGGGCACAGGTGGGGGCGCCGGTGGTGAAGGGACCCTGCGATGTCAGGTGGCGAGGGCCTGCTCGGGGCGAACGTGGGGGCGCTGCTCGACGCCGCCCCTGACGCGATCGTCGTCAGCGACCAGGACGGCCGCATCCGGCTGGTCAACCGCCAGGCCGAGGCGCTGTTCGGCTACGACCGGGCTGAGCTGATCGGCGAGCCGGTCGAGCTGCTCGTGCCGCAGCAGACGCTCGCCCGCCATCCGCAGCTGCGGGCCCGCTACCTGCACGCGGCGGTGGCCCGGCCGATGGGGGCCGGCCAGGAGCTGTCCGCCCGTCGCAAGGACGGCTCCGAGGTCCCGGTCGAGATCGCGCTCTCGTCCATCCGCACCGACGAGGGGCTGCTGGTGTCGGCGGCGGTGCGCGACGTGTCGGAGCGCAAGCGGACCGAGGCGAAGTACCAGGGGTTGCTCGACGCCGCTCCGGACGCGATCGTGGCCGTGGACGAGGACGGGACCATCCAGCTGGTGAACCGTCAGGCCGAGGCCCTGTTCGGCTACGGCCGGGAGGAGCTGCTGGGTGGGAGCCTCGAGCTGCTGATCCCGGAGCGGGTGAAGGGCGTTCATCCGGGCCACCGGCAGGCGTACTTCGCCCACCCCGTGACCCGGCCCATGGGTGCCGGACTCGAGCTGTCGGCGCGGCGGCGTGACGGGACCGAGTTCCCCGTCGACATCTCGCTGTCGTCGGTCACCACCGAGGAGGGCCGCCTGGTGACGGCGGCGGTGCGCGACGTCACCGATCGCCAGCGGGCTCAGGTCGAACAGGCCGAGTTGGAGGATCGGCTGCGACGCGCCGAGGTGGAGGAGGCGCGCGCCCAGATGGAGGCGCAGCTCCAGCAGTCGCAGCGGCTCGAGAGCATCGGGCAGCTGGCCGGGGGCATCGCCCACGACTTCAACAACCTGCTGGCGGGGATCATGAACTACTCGGAACTGGTCCTCGCCGGCGTGTCGGCCGCCCGCGACCGCCACGGCGACGCCCAGCTCGACGAGGTGGCCGCCGACACGCGGGAGATCATGGCCGTGGCGGGCCGGGCCGCCGACCTGGTGCGCCAGCTGCTCATCTTCTCGCGGCGTGAGGTGACCAAGCCCGTGGTGCTGGACCTGAACGCCGTGGTCACCGAGATGGAGAAGCTCCTCGCCCGCACCATCGGCGAGGACATCCACCTCCAGACCTCGCTGCGTCCGGGCCTGGCCCACACCACGGTGGACAAGGCACAGTTCGAGCAGGTCCTCATGAACCTCGCCGTCAACGCGCGCGACGCGATGCCCGACGGCGGCCGCCTGACGCTGATGACCTCCGAGTTCGAGGCCGACGAGGACTACGCCTCCACCCACGGCATCGCTCCGGGGCCCTACGTGCGCCTCACCGTCTCGGACACCGGGACGGGCATGCCCCCGGACGTCGCCGAGCGGGCCTTCGAGCCGTTCTTCACCACCAAGTCCCGCGACCGCGGCTCCGGTCTCGGGCTGGCGACGGTCTACGGCATCGTCACCCAGGCGGGGGGAGACCTCACCCTCTACTCCGAGGTGGGGCTCGGCACGACGGTGCGGGTCAACCTGCCCGCGACCGTCGACCGCGCCGAGCCCGGCGACCACGAGTCGGCGGGACCGCCGCCCGGCGGGGGTGAGACGGTCCTCCTCGTCGAGGACGAGGCCATGGTGCGCGAGCCCGCACGCCGGATGCTGGTCCAGCGCGGCTACACGGTCCTCGCCGCGGCCGACGCCGCCGAAGCGCTCGAGCTCGCCGAGGGACACCACGGGACCATCGATCTCCTGCTGACCGACGTGGTGATGCCGGGTCTGTCGGGCAAGGCCCTGGCGGAGCTGCTGGTGGAGCAACGACCGGACCTTCAGGTGTTGTTCATGAGTGGCTACAGCCACGACGTGATCGCCCATCAGGGCGTGTTGGAAGAAGGGGTGATGCTGGTGGAGAAGCCGTTCGTGGCTGAGGTGCTGTTGGCGGCGATCCGTGAACGCCTGGACGGGGAGGTGGAAGGTGGCTGACGAGCGCATGGAGCAGGCGGAGACGACCTCGGCCGGCTCGGTCCTGGTCATCGACGACGACGAGACCTTCCGGCGGTCGCTCGTGCGCATGGCCCAGGCCGCCGGGTACCGCTGCGAGGCGGCCGAGGGGGCGGTCGAGGCGCGGGGGAAGCTCGAGGAGAGCGCCGGCGACATCGACGTCGTGCTCTGCGACATCCAGATGCCGGGGGAGTCCGGGCTCGACCTGCTGCCGGCGCTGGTGGCCGACCATCCCGGTCTGGCCATCGTGATGATGACCGGCCTGACGGACCCGGAGACGGCCGCCCGGGCGGTCGAGATCGGGGCGGACGGGTACCTCGTCAAGCCCTTCGACCGAACCGAGCTGCTGGTGGCGGTGGCGACTGCGGTCAAGCGCCGCTCGCTGGATCGCACCCGGGCCGTGCTGGCCGAGGGCCACGAGCGCGCCGTGCTCCGCGTGCGCGACCTCTCGGCCACGCTCGGCGACTTCGAGGCCCGCGGCGCGCCGGTGTCCGAGGTCGATGGCGGATCGGACGTCAGCGAGCTCATCGACCGCCTCTCCCGGGCCGTGTCGCTGCGCCACGAGGAGACCGCAAAGCACCTCGAGCGCATGAGCCGCTTCGCTGCCATCCTCGGGTCGGCGGTCGGCTTCTCGGACTACTCCATCGACGAGCTGCGGGTGGCCGCGGCCCTCCACGACGTCGGCAAGATCGGTGTTCCCGACTCGGTGCTGCTCAAGCCGGGCCGTCTCGACCCGTCCGAGTACGCGGTGATCCAGAAGCACGCCTCCTACGGCTACCGCCTGCTGGCGGGCTCGCAGTCGCGCGTGATCGCCGAAGCGGCCAACGTCGCGCTCTGCCACCACGAGTGGTGGGACGGCTCGGGCTACCCGCTCGGCATCCAGGGCGAGGAGATCTCCGAGGGCGCCCGCATCGTCGCGGTCACCGATGTGTTCGACGCGCTGACCTCGGACCGGGTCTACCGGCCCCGACACACCTTCGACGAGGCCCAGGCGATGATGACCGAGCTCCGGGGCCGACAGTTCGAGCCCCGGTTGTTGGACGCCTTCTTCGCGGCCCGCCCGCAGCTCGAGGCCATCGCCGCCGAGTACCCGGACCACGCCCCCGAGGACGAACGCGTGCGCCTGATGGTCGTCGACGACCACGAGATCTTCCTCGACAGCCTCGTGCGACGGCTGGCCCTCGAGGAGGACCTGCGCGTGGTCGGTGTCGCCCGCAGCGTCGAGGAGGCGCGGCGCGGCATCGCCACCTACGAGCCCGACGTCGTGCTCATGGACTTCGAGCTTCCCGACGGCGACGGGGCGGAGGCCACCGAGCACGTCAAGCGGTACGCACCGGCGGTGAAGGTGGTCATGCTGACGGGCCGGACGGACCAGGCCGCGATGGTCCGGGCGCTGGCGGCGGGGTGCTCGGGGTTCGTCACCAAGACCGAGGGCGCCGACCACCTCATCGGGGCGATCCGCCACGCCCACCACGACGAGGCGGTGCCCTCCCCGGCCGACCTGGCTCCTCTGCTGGCGGAGCTGAGCGGCACCCAGCGAGGGCTCGGCGCCACCTTGAGCCTGCGAGAGATCGAGGTGCTCGAGCTCGTCGCCGCCGGCCTGCCCAACAAGGCCATCGGCGAGCGGCTCTACCTCAGCGTGCACACCGTCCGGAACCACGTGCAGCGCATCCTCGAGAAGCTGCACGTCCACTCGAAGCTCGAGGCCGTGTCCGTCGCCGTGCGCGAGGGGATCATCGTGATGCCCCGGATGTAGCGGCCGGCCCCGGGCTCAGCCCTTCCAGACCACCATGCCGAACGCGGCGCGCGCGAGGTGGACCGTGGCACGGACGGCGAAGACCAACCCGGCGAGGGAGAGCAGGCTCATGGCCAGGGCGGCGGCGCCGGCCACCCCGGCCTGCTCGAGGGAGATGCGGTCGTTGGGCTCCAGCACGGCCGGGGCGTAGGCGAGGACGGCGGTGGCGCCGAGGGGCACCAGGCTGAGGCCGATCCCGAGCGCGGCAGAGCCCACGGCGAAACCTCGCCACTCCGGGCGGGTGAGGCCTCGGCGGACCGCCGTGGAGCGCACCACCCGTTGCGCCACGAACGCGACGAGCAGGAGCAGCACGACGGGCCGCAGGGCGATGGCGGCGTCCCAGGACTCGTCGGCGCGCACCTGTCCCGTGCTGGCGAGGGGCACGCCGTCGTCGATGCGGTCGAAAGCGATGCTGGCACCGAGGTAGACGAGGCCCGACAGCGCGCCCAGGCGGCCGAAGTCGGGGAGCTTGTGCACCCAGGGGGCGACCCACGTGGCCGGAAAGCGCGCCGGCGGGGTGGCGACCGGCGGCGACGGAGCGGCGGGTGGCGGCGGGGCGGCGGGCGACGGCGCGGGCGGGGGCGGCCGGAGCGTGGCTCTCGGGGGCGGGGGCGGCGGTGGCCGCCAGGACCGGTCGGCGGGCAGGGGTGGGGTGTAGGAGACGTTGGGCAGCGCCGGGGCCGCGGGCACGGGCCGGGGTGGCGCCTCGACGCTGGTGGCCACGGCCGCGGCGGGGGGTGCCGCCGGCGCCGGCGCCGCCCCCGCCCCTGCCCCCGCCTCGACCGGCGCCGGTGCTCCCGGAGGCGGCGGGGCCGACGCGGGCTCGGGGGGTGGCGCCGGAGCGGGCAGTGCCGGGGTGGGGGGCTCGGGCGGCGGGGGTGGCGGCTCGGGGGGAGGAGCGAGGTGCCACGTCTTCTCGACGAGCATCGCCGACGTGCGCACCGGGTCGTCCGCAGCGGGCGCCCGCAGGGCCACGAGACGGTCCACCAGCTCGACGGCGGTCGGGCGGTCGGCGGGATCCTTGGCGTGCGCGGCGGCGACGAGCTCGGCGAGCGGGCCGGTGAGGGTGCCGTGGTCGGGCTCGTGGTGCAACACCTGGTACATGACGGCGGCGGCGTTGCCGGCCTCCTCCTGGAACGGAGCGCGGCCGTTCGCGGCGAACGACACCACCGAGGCCCAGGCGAACACGTCGATGGCGGGGCTGGCGTCGCCGCCGGTGAACTGCTCGGGGGCCATGTAGGGGGCGGTGCCCATCACCAGCCCGGTCGAGGTGAGGCGATTGAGGCCCGGTGCCGAGGCGATGCCGAAGTCGACCACCACCGGCGTGCGGGGGGTGAGCAGGACGTTGCCGGGCTTGAGGTCCCGGTGCACGACGCCCGCAGCGGTGATGGAGGCGATGGCTTCGGCGAGCGCCAGGGCCAAGGCGTAGAGGGGGTCGTCCGCCAGGCCGCCGCGGCGCGCCACCACCTCGTGGAGGGTGGGCCCGTCGATGAACTCGGTGACGAAGTAGGGCGGCGACGCCTCGAGGTCGTAGTCGAGCACCTCGGCGACGTGGACGCCGCGCACCCGCCGGGCCAGTGAGACCTCCCGGCCGAAGCGGGCGACGTAGTCGGCGTGGGTGGCCAGGTGGCGGTGCATGACCTTCACCGCGCCCCACCGGTCCTCGTCGTCCTCGGCCTCGTAGACGACGCCGAAGCCGCCCTCGCCCACCCGTCCGATCAGGTGCCACGCCCCGAGCCGACGCGGGTCATCGGCCAGCAGCGGTCGGGACACCCCGTGATTTTGCTCCGAAGCGCCGGCGTTCCCACCGCGCGGTGGCGTGGCGACCTCGGCTCAGAGCGCCAGGAAGGCGAGGAGGCCGGCCAGCGCCGCCAGTGCGATGACGATCGCCCCGATGGCGATGAGGCGGTTGCGGCGCTGGTGGTGGCCGAGGCCGAAGTCGACGAGGTCCTCCTGGCGCCGGCGGCGCAGGTAGGCGTCGTCGGCGCGGGTGCCGACCTTGGGCAGGTGCTTGGGCGGGTGCTGCTTGTGCCGCCGCGCCTCCTGCTGGGACCGCTTCTGTCCCCGCTGGCTGTTCTTGCGGGCCCGCTGGGCACTCTTGCTCTTGGCCACGGCGGCACTCTAGATCGGACGGCGCCGACGGGCACTCCGGTGGCGCCAACGACTTATCGGATATGATAAGGACATGGCGCAGCGCTCGGAGACGATACAGCGGGTGCTCGCGTCGGCGGCGCGTCTCCAGGAGGTCGTCCCCGACGCGGTGCTGGTCGGCGGGTCCGCCGCCGCCCTCTACGCCGGCCATCGAGACTCGTTCGACCACGACCACGTGCTCACCGATCTCGTGGACCGCTACGCGCTGGTCCTCGAGGCGGTCGAGGCCACGGAAGGCTGGGCCACCTCGGTGCGTGCCTCGAAGCCACCGTTCACGATCATGGGGAGCCTGGGCGGGATCGAGGCGGGGCTGCGTCAGCTCCGGCGGAGGCGTCCGCTCGAGACCACCGAGGTCGACGTCGGTGACGGCGCCACCGTGGTCGCCCCCACCGAGCCGGAGGCCCTGCGGGTCAAGGCCTACCTGGTCGTCCAGCGCAACGTCGTGCGCGACTACCTCGACGTCGTCGCGCTCGCCGATCACCTCGGGGCGGAGGCGGCGCGGGCCGCGCTCGCTCCCATCGACGAGTACTACGCCGACCGCTCGGGAGAGCCGGGCTCGGTGCTCACCGCGCTCGTCGCCGCGCTCGCCGACCCCCAGCCCCGCGACACCGAGGTGATCGACGAGTTGCCCCGCTACAAGGGCCTCGCCGAGCGGTGGCAACGCTGGTCCGACGTGGTGGACGCCTGCCGGGAGCTGGCGCTGCAGCTGAGCGGAGCGGTGTGATGGCGGTCCAGTTCCGCAACGTCGACGCCTCGCCCGACGACGACGTCCGCACGTGGCCCTACGAGGCGCTCGTCACCGTGGTCGACCGGGGCCTCGTCCCCGACTGGCAGCCCGTGTTCGCCGAGATCCGCCGCTCGCCCTGGGGACGCGTGGCCCGCCGTGTCGAGCGCTACCTCGCCTACCGCGATCCCGACGGCGTCGGCACCCTGTTCCGGCTGGCCATCGACCGGGCCCGCCACGACGCCGACCGGCGCGACCGGGCCGAGGCGGCCGCCCGCGTACGCGCCGCGGTCGAGCGCTCGGGCCTGACCAACGCCGAGTTCGCCTCGCTCGTCGGCACCAGCGCCTCGCGCCTCAGCACCTACCTGAGCGGCAAGGTCACCCCTTCGGCGGCACTCCTCGTCCGCATCGAACGCGTCGGCGGCGAGCCCACGAACTCGGAGGCGAATGATCGGATCAGTTGAGAGTGGGGCATACGTCCGAGGTGCGATGGTGGGATCGGCGCGGACAACGAGGGAGCGCTTCACGCTCCCGTGCTCTCCGTCTCGCCATGGCTCAAGGACCGTGCCGACGACTATCGCGATCACTTGCTGGCGGTGAGCACCACCGGCGACTGGGCACCGTGGGTCGAGTTCTTCGCGCGTGCGATCTGTGCAGAGGCCTGCTCAGGTCACGCCCGCGTCATGCGGTTGCTTGCTTTGCGAGACGAGATTGGCGAGGTGGTTCGCTCCGCGTTGCCTCGGGCCCGACTGGCGGTGGAGATCGCCGACGATCTCATCGCCTACCCGATCCTCTCTGTCTCCGACGCTCACCGCCGCTTCGGTCGCTCGAACCAGGCCAACCGCGACGCGGTGGGGTCACTCGTGGAGTTGGGGATCCTTGAGCCGTACGGCGACGCCCGCTACGACCGGCTCTACTGGAACCGGAGGGTGTTCCAGGTCATCGACAGTTGATGGGGACGGTGAGGATGCGTTGTTCCGGATGGACGGGGAGATCCAGACGGACCAATGGTCACAGGTCGCTGCACTTTGGTTTCGTGGCAACAACCTTGTTCTTGAGTATCTCTCAGGGCTTGGATCAGCACGCATGCCTTCGTAGACACGCGGCCGAGTCTTTCGAGACCGTGTAGCGAGTGACGACGTGAGATCGAGCTCGAACCTTGGAGAACTACGGCTCCTTGTACCCAGGTCAGGACTGGTGCCGCCGCCCCCGTGAGGCCGGCGCCGCCGCCGGAAGGCGACGACGCCGGAACGGCCCGATGGTTGCGTCAGACGCCGGCGGCGGCGGCGTTCAATGCGTCGAGGTGCTCGGTGGCCTCGAGGTACTCGTTGACCCAGCGCTCGATCACGGCGCCGGTCTTCTCGACCTTCTCGAACTGGCCGACCACCTGGCCCACCGGGTTGAAGGCCACGTCGACGGTCTGGTCGGGGTAGCGGTGGGTGGCGGACACGGCCATTCCCGAGACCATGTACTGCAGCGGCATGCCGAGGGGCTCGGGGTTGCCCTCGGTCTGCCAGGCCTCGGTCCAGTCGTTGCGCAGCATGCGGCAGGGCTTGCCGGTGAACGAGCGGGAGCGGACGGTGTCGCGCGAGCCGGCCTCGATGTAGGCGTTCTGCTGCACGGGCGTGTTCTCGGACTCCTCGACCATCAGCCACTGCGAGCCCGACCAGGCGCCCTGGCAGCCGAGGGCGAGCGCCGCCGCGATCTGCTGGCCACTGCCGATGCCGCCGGCGGCGAGCACCGGGCGGGGGGCCACGGCCTTGACCACCTGGGGCCACAACACGATGGAGCCGACTTCACCGCAGTGGCCGCCGCCCTCGCCGCCCTGGGCGATGATGATGTCGACGTCGGCGGCGGCGTGCTTCATGGCCTGGTACGGCGAGCCGCAGAGGGCGGCGACCTTCCGGCCGGCCTCGTGGATGTGGGTGATCATGTCCGGCGGCGGGGTGCCGAGGGCGTTGGCGATCAGCGTCATCTTCGGGTGCTGGAGGGCGATCTCGACCTGCGGGGTGGCCGTGGCCTCCGTCCAGCCGAGGAGCTGGAGGGTGTTGTCGTCGGCGTCGTCCACCGGCACGCCGTGGTCGCGCAGCAGGTTGCGGGCGAAGTCGAGGTGGCCCTGGGGGACCATGTCCTGGAGCATCTTCGTCAGATCCTCGGTCGACATGTCGGCGTCCATGCCCTCGTACTTGTTGGGGATGACGATGTCGACGCCGTAGGGGTGGTCGCCGATGTGCTCGTCGATCCAGTTCAGCTCGATCTCGAGCTGCTCGGGCGAGAAGCCCACGGCGCCGAGCACGCCGAAGCCGCCGGCCTTGGACACCGCGACGACGACGTCACGGCAGTGGGTGAAGGCGAAGATGGGGAACTCGATGCCGAGCTCGTCACAGAGGGGGGTGCGCATGGTGGTGGCTGCCTTTCGAGGTTGGGAGGTTCAGAGGTTTCGGGTCGCGGGGAGGCTCGTCACCAGGTGACGGGCATCCGCTTGATGCCGTTGACGAAGTCGCTGCGGAGCCGGGCGGGGGGACCCGCCAGCTCGATGTTCGGGAGGCGGTCGACGATCTGGCGCATGGTGGCCTTGATCTCGGCCCGGGCCAGGCTGGCGCCCAGGCAGTAGTGCACGCCGCCGCCGCCGAAGGTCACGTGGTCGTTCGGGGTGCGGCCCACGTCGAAGGTGTGCGGGTCGTCGAAGACGTCCTCGTCGCGGTTGGCCGACGCGTAGTACATGACGACCTTGTCGCCGGCCTTGAGGGGCACGCCGCGGAGCTCGGTGTCGTGGCGGACGGTGCGGCGGAAGTTGTGGATCGACGAGCCGTACCGGAGCATCTCCTCGACCCCGGTGTCCCAGAGCGACGGGTCGTCGCGGAGGCGCTGGGCCTGGTCGGGGTTGTCCAGCAGCGCCAGCAGCGAGAGGTTGATGAGGTTGCGGGTGGTCTCGTTGCCGGCCACGACGAGGCTGATGAAGAAGAGGTTCAGCTCCATGTTGTCGAGGCGCTCGCCGTCGAGCTCGGCCTCGACGAGGGCGGTCATGAGGTCGTCGCGGGGGTTCTGGCGGCGGTCCTCGGCGACCGCGTCGCACAGGGCGTAGACCTCCATGGAGGCCAGCTCGGGGTTGACGTGGGCGTACTCGGGGTCGTCACGAGACCCGATGAGGAGGTTCGAGGCCTCGAACATGCGCGGCCACTCCTCCTTCTCCAGGCCGATCATCTCGCAGATCATCTGGACGGGGACCTGGCCGGCGATCTCGGACACGAACTCGGCCTCGCCACGGTCGATGACGTCGTCGATGACCCGCTCGGCGCGCTGCTCGATGTCCTCGACCAGCCGGGCCACCATCCGGGGCGTGAAGGCCCGCGAGACGAGGCGGCGGACCCGGTTGTGCTTGGGCGGGTCCATGTTGAGGATCGACAGGCTGAGCTGCGCCATCGACTCCTCGTCCTGGGTGGGGATGAAGGTGGCGCCCAGTTCGCTGGAGAAGGTCTCCCAGTCGTGGCTGATCTGGCGGACGTCGGCGTGCTTGGTGACGGCCCAGAACCCGGTGTCGTCGGGCTCGGGGTGCCAGTAGACGGGGGCCTCGCGGCGGAGGCGGTCGAACTGGTCGTGGGGGATGCCCCGGCCCCAGGTCTCGGCGAGGAGGTCGATCCCCTCGAGCTCGGTCATGGTCATGAGGTTGCTGCTCCTGTCATGGGGTCGATCGCATGGGTGGTGCCCGCCACGACGCCCACGAGGGCGCTGACGGCGAGCTCATCGGTGACGGTGGCGGGGTCGACGCGGCGCATGAGCTCGAGGCCCAGCAGCACCCCGATGACGGCGGGGCCAACCTCAGGAGAGGCGTCTCCCGACCGGTCGGCGAGGGCGACGATGCCTCGCCAGGCGCCGCGGTAGCGGCGCACCAGGTGCTCGCGGGCGTCGGGGTTGCGGGCCGCGTGGGTCCACAGCTCGAGCTCGAGGCTGATCCAGCGGTCGCCGCCCACGACCGGCTCGGACACGTTGCGCCACAGCACGCCGAGGCGCTCCTCGAGGGTGGTGGCGGTGGCCAGCTCGGCCCCGATCACCACGCCGAGCTCCTCCACCCAGGTGTCGAGGAGGGCGAAGAGCACCCCGGCCTTGCCGCCGAAGTGGTCGTACACCGCACCGGAGGTGCGGTCGGCCCGCTCGGCGATGGCGTCGATGGAGGTGCCGTCGACGCCGCGCTCCGCGAAGAGCTCCGCTGCGGCGAGCAGCAGCCGGCGGCGGGTGTCGGCCCGCCGTTCCCCCTGGGTGGCCACGCAGAAAGGATAGGACGTCCTATCTATCTTGGGCAACCGATGAAAAGGGGGCGGCCGTGCCCCGGGCGCCGGCCGGGTCGGTCAGACTGGCGTCATGCGCACCGGGGGGAAGTTCCTGGCCCTGCTCGTCTCGCTGCTGTTGTTGGGAGCGGCCTGCTCGAGCGACGACGGCGGGGGAGGCGACGCCGGCGGGGACACCGACGCCACGGCCGCCGACGGGCCCTACGAGGCCACCATCCGGCGCACCGCGCACGGAGTGGCCCACATCTCGGCCGAGGACCTCGGCAGCCTCGGCTTCGGCCAGGGCTACGCGTTCGCCGAGGACCACCTCTGCACCCTCGCCGACCAGATCGTGAAGGTGCGCGGCGAGCGGTCCCGCTGGCACGGCGCCGGCGAGGAGGACGCCAACCTCAACAGCGACCTCGCCTACCGCCAGCTCGACCTGGTGGGCCTGGCCGAGGCCGCCCTCCCGGACATCGACGCCGACGCCCGCGCCGTGATCCAGGGCTACGCCGCGGGCTACAACGCGTACCTCGAGGAGACGGGCGTCGACGAGCTGCCCGGCTGGTGCGCCGGCGAGGAGTGGGTCGAGCCCATCACCGAGCTCGACCTCGTCACCTACTACAAGGACCTCGGCCTGCTCGCGAGCGGCCGCAACTTCCTCGACTTCGCCGCCACCGCCCAGCCCCCGGCCGGCGCCGGCGGGGGGTCCGAGGACGAGGACGACGGCGCCACCACGACCACCGAGGCCGGCGCCGCGGAGAACGCCCTCGCCCTGCCCACCGCGGAGACCGCCGCCCTCGGGAGCAACGGCTGGGCCATCGGCAGCGAGCGCAGCGAGACGGGCGGCGGCCTCCTGCTGGCCAACCCCCACTTCCCGTGGACGGGAGAGCTGCGCCTCTGGGAGAGCCACCTCACCGTCCCCGGCGAGATCGACGTCTACGGCGCCGGCCTGCTCGGCACTCCCGGCGTGCTCATCGGCTTCAACGACGCGGTGGCGTGGACGCACACCGTCTCCGCCGGCAACCGCTTCACGGCCTACACCCTCGACCTCGTCCCGGGGGATCCCACCTCCTACGTCTACGGCGACGAGGAACGGGCCATGACGTCGACCGACATCACCGTCGAGGTGCTGGGAGACGACGGCGAGGTCACCGAGGAGTCCCGCACCCTGTGGTCCAGCCACTACGGGCCCATCATCAACTTCCCCGGGGTGGGTTGGACCGACGAGACCACCGTCACCTACCGCGACGCCAACATCGACAACGACGTGCTCATCGAGCAGTTCCTGGCCATGGACCGGGCCGGGAGCATGGACGAGTTCCAGGCCGCCCACCGCGACATCACCGGCATCCCCTGGGTGAACACGATGGCCACCTCGGCCGACGGCACCGCCTGGTACGCCGACACCGCGGCCACCCCCAACCTCAGCGAAGAGGCCATCGACGCGTGGCTGGGGGCCCGCGAGGACGACCCCCTCACCTCGCTCGCGTGGGACAACGGCGCGGTGCTCCTCGACGGCAGCGACCCGCTCTACGAATGGGTCGACGCCGAGGGCGCCCGCTCCCCGGGCCTCGTGCCCTTCGCCGACATGCCCCAGCTCGAACGGGACGACTTCGTCTTCAACGCCAACGACTCGTACTGGCTGTCCAACCCCGACGAGCCCCTCACCGGGTTCTCGCCCATGCACGGCGAGGCGGACGTGCCCCAGGCGCCGCGCACCCAGCAGAACGCGCTCACCCTCCAGGGTGACCCCGCGGCCGGCGTCGACGAGCTGGACCTCGAGACCTTCACCCTCGACGAGGTGCAGGACGCGGTGTTCGCCAACGTCAGCCGCACCGCGGTGGCGCTGAAGGACGAGGTCGTGGCCCGTTGCGAAGGGTCGTCCCAGGCCGAGGCCTGCGACGTGCTCGCCGCGTGGGACGGCCGCGACGACGTGGACAGCCCCGGCGCCCCGCTGTGGCGGGAGTTCATGTCGCAGTTCGAGTACGACGACGTGGTCGACGCCGGCGCCCTCTACGCCGAGCCCTTCGACCCCGAGCGCCCCCTCGAGACCCCGAGCGGCCTGGCGCCGGCGCCGCCCGCCGTCAACCCCGACCCGATCGTCACCGCCCTCGGCGCGGCGGCGGCCAGCCTCACCGACCGCGGCTTCGCGGTCGACGCCACCCTCGGCGACCTCCAGTACGCCGCCCCCAAGCCGGGCCGCATCCCCGTCCCCGGTGGCACCTTCCGCGACGGCACCATCAACATCATCGGGGTGAGCAGCAACAGCAGCTCCACCGAGCCCGGCGACGAGGCCGAGGAGACCGCGTCGGACACGTCGAACCTGTCCGAGTCGGGCTACCAGGTCCGCTTCGGTTCGAGCTTCATGATGGCGGTGGCCTACGGCGAGGACGGCCCTGAGGCCGAGGCCATCCTCACCTACAGCCAGTCGGGCGATCCCGAGAGCCCGCTGTTCTTCGACCAGACCGAGGAGCTGTTCTCCGTGGAGGAGTGGCACCCGGTGCTCTTCACCGACGACGCCATCGCCGGGGACCCCGACCTCACCGAGGTCACCGTCACCGGCGAGCGGGACGGGTAGCGGCGGAGGGCCTGGCCCGCCGCCGCTCGGTTAGCGTTCCGTCCGACATGGCCAAGCCACCGGCGGCCGACCCCGGCGACGGCAGGGACGCGGGCGGGCTCACCCGTCGGCGCGCCCTCGGCGTCGGCCTGGGCGCGGGGGCCGGTGCGTGGGCGTTGGGGTCGGGCACCGCGGCCGCCGAGGCGGCGTCGTCGACCACGTTCGACCCGACCGGTCTCCAGGTGGTGACCGCAGGCACGGTGCAGGACGCGCTCGAGCAGGTGGACGAGCGCCTCGAGGGCACCATCGGCGGACCGGGCATCATCAACGTGCGGGACTACGGCGCCGTCGGCGACGGCGTGACGAACGACATGGCCGCGGTGATCGACGCCCTCATCGTCGACAAGTCGTCGTCGAACCCGTTCGACTGGGTGCCGCGCTTCGATCCTGCGGTCGGCGGCATCCTCTACTTCCCGCCGGGCGTCTACTACTTCACGGGCATCATCATCGTGTGGTTCAGCGGCCTGCGGATCATGGGTGCGGGGGCCGGCCGCACCACCCTGCTCTTCAAGCAGACCGGCTACAGCGGCCCCATCGACTACGCGCCGAAGATCTGGTTCGCCGACCCGCGCGGTGACCGGCGCGTCCGCGACCAGTCCATCAGCGACCTCACCGTCACGACGGACCTGCTGCTCGACACCGCACCCTCCCGTGATGCGGGCGAGAGCCCGCTCCAGTTCTGGCAGGCCGACCGCATCGAGATCGCCCGGGTCGAGGTGGTGGACAGCCCGGCGTTCGGGATCTCCATCACCGACGCGACCGACTGCGTGGTCAAGGACTGCCACGTGCACGACATCCACATCGACGGCATCCACCTGAAGGGCGTGACCCGGGGCCTCGTGCACGGCTGCCTGGTGGACCACACCGGCGACGACGCGATCGCCGTGAGCGGCGGGTCCCAGGCCGACCACGAGTCCCTGCTCAGCAGCCAGGTGGTCGTGTCGTCGAACGTCGTCTCCCGGAGCGGGTCGCGGGGGATCTGCGTGTTCGGGGCCGACGGCGTGGTCGTCAGCGACAACACGGTCAAGGACACCCACCAGGCCGGCATCGGCATCCTGCCGGATCGCAACAACGGCAACACCCGTCACGTGGTCATCCGGGGCAACCACATCGACGGGGTCGGTCTCTATGGCGAGGACACCGACGTGCTGTGGGGTGCGGGGATCCCTGCGGCGATCTCGGTGGGCAGCCCCTTCGACTCGGACACGCCCGACCAGACCGTCGACGACGTCCTCGTCGAGGGCAACCTGGTCAACGACTGCCGCAACGGGTTCGTCCTCATCGAGCGGGCGAGCGACGTCAAGGTGGCCGGCAACCAGTTCTACGGGCCCATCACGGTGGCGCAACCGGCCCCTGGCTCGCACCAGCAGGCGGGGACGGGCTCCGGCCAGATACTCGTGCCGTCGCCTCCCTACAGCGGCGGCGGGACGCCGGTCTACCCGGCGGTTCGGGTGCGCCGGGCCAAGCGGGTGCGCATCGACAACAACCTGGTGCGCCCGGCCAGCAACGAGCGCGCCTTCCTCGTCGAGGGGCCGACGGCCGCCGAGGTGGTACGGGCCCGCGTGTCCGACAATTCGATCGACCGTGGCACGTCACCCCCGCTGGGCACCGGCGGCGTCGACGAGATCGCCATCGGGCCGGCCGGCGTGGTGGCCTACCAGGGCGGCAACGACGTCAACGGGTTGGCCATCGCCCCGGCGAGCACCCCCGCCTGAACGCTGAGGCGCGTGCGCTCCGGTTCGTGAGGCTCGACGGTGACGAGCGCGTCGACACCGGTGATGGCCAGCAGGTGCCGGAACTGGGGGCTGGGCGATCGGACGACGACGTGGCCCCCGTTGGCCGTGACCGAGCGCTGGGCTCGGACGAGCAGGGCCAACCCGGTGGAGTCCACGAACGTGACCCGGGCCATGTCCATGACGACGAGCCCACCGTCACAGGCCCGGATCTCCCGGTCGACGAGCTCGATGAGCTGCGGACAGGTGGCGAGGTCGATCTCGCCCGCCAGCTCGATGACGATCTCGTTGGCGAGTCGAGGGTCGTTGGTGGGCTTGCCGGGGAGCAGGTCAGACATGGCCGATGATCCTTCGAAGGGAAACGATCTTCAGCGCTGTGGACTCAACGGCGAGATGCAGTTTCACCCTATGGCCGGGTCGGCGAAGCGTCAACGCCCCCGCCGACGGACCATCCATGAGTTCAATGACGGCGGTTGTTCGCGACAGTGGCCATGGTGCGGCGCTTTGATACGGGTGAAGTGGGGTCCGACCGGCGAATCTTTCGTTGAGAAGTCTGACAACCTGGAGTCCGCCATGACGGGAGCCTCCGCCATCACGCGGCGGCGTCGGACGTTCTCAGCGAGGACGCGGGCGTGTCGAGGGTAGCGTCGTCGGGCATGGAGCCGAAGGTAGCCATGGCCTCTGACTGCAACCAGAACCTACCCGTGGGGGGGAAGGCACCGGGTTGTCAGCACGGCGGTCGCAAGTGAAGGCGCTAGCTACCTCATTCGGTGCTGGATACTTTGCCGGCAAGAGGAGCTCGAGGTCGAGGTCCCCGTTTATTCGCTTTCCACCGGCTGGCGTCGTACGAGACCGTTATGAAGGCATTCTCGAGGCCAGTCTGCCCTCGTTTCTCATGTTCGACGGACTCGTTGTTGACGAGCTCACAATGGAGATGCTCTTTGCCATCCCGAGCGGCCACCCCTACTCGGAGGTTGGCCGGACTTACTACGCGTTAGAGGCCGAGGGCTTCATCACACGTGCCAACTACGACTCCCTTATCCAGCCCCATGTCGAAGCCATTAAGCGGATTACGCGTGCTGAGGCACTCGACCTGGGTCCGTGGCTCACGGCAACACGGGAGTCAGTTTCTCTATGGCAGGACTGGATCGGCGCGTACTCGAAGCGAGCAGCTAGAGGGTCAGACGAGCACATGTTCAATGGGTTTCTCCCGTCTAACGACGAGCCGAGCGCCTCCACACACTTGATCCCTGACGCGCCCCCAGGCCTCACAGTAGGAATTCTTTCGGAGGCGGTTGCCAATGCGGTCCACCACGGTGCGCTGCTCGACCTTCCCCTGCACCATGAGGAAGTTCAATGGCCGGACTCCTACGGCGTGGAAGACGGTGCGTTGGACGTCTGGCGACTAGTAACGACCTACCTGCAACTGGTCAATGCCAATATCATTCTAGCTGCCGAGACAAATACAGTCGTTCATGACTGGCCAGATTTCGCACCGTTCTACGAGAAGAAGTTCGAGATGGCTCCAGACTCAGTCTTAATGCAGCGATCAGCCGAAGTCTGCGGTAGGGTTCTTGAAATCACATTTCCAGAATATCGCCTCGAGAGTGCGAAGCAGTTCCTGGCGATTGTAAAGGATCCACGCGTTAAGGAGCTTCGGGGGTTTGTCGCAGAGGCTGTTGCGAACAATGACACAGTTGACGCCGACCTCGGTCGGAGGGTGTTGTTCGAGGCACTCACAGCGGAGCTTCGCCTGGGGCGGTTGCGACGCTTGGTGTCGGTAGCTTCAGCGCCGCTGTCCTTCATCCCGTTCGTCGGTAACCCCGCGCAACTTGCTGCCACAGAACTCCTCGACAGGATCGCGTCTCGCAGGGCACCCCGTGAGCACAAGTGGGTACTTATGGTACAAAAGTACCTTTCCGGCAAGGCGAGTAGATCCCTGTAGTTGTGGATCCTAACGTGGCGGTTCCCCGTAGTTGAAGGCTGCGAACTGCGGCGTTCGAATCTGCAATTCAGGTGAGGTTCTGTCCTAGGTGCGGGCACGACCTCGGCGTCCACCTCCCTCGAGGACGCGTTCGCGGGGGCAGCAGCGCTGTCCCAGGTCTGCTCGAAGGCCGAAGCGAGTCTGCGGCTCGCTGGGTGGTTCGATTATCGTCGTCGCCTCGAGGTGGAGTGAGCCGTTCCCTCGCCGGTTCCGTCGGCGGGTCCTCTCCGTCCTGCTTCGATCCTTCACACCGAGGCTTGAAGTGTTTCCCCTGGTCAGAGGGGACACATACGGGCCGTGACAGCACGCTGTCAGCGATCCGCCTCGCTCTGAGATGACTGGCCAGCGCGAGGCCGCCAACCACCATCGAAGGCTGGGACGTGCCAAGCGGCACCCCACTGCGCGCCCGTGCACGTTTTGGGCCTCGCCTGGGGCACCTACGTGCCCAACGCTGGCGGTACTACTGGGAGTTAGCCGATCCACCCGCGCCAGTTCGGCGGGAGCGGATCGATGTCGTCCAGGATCCACCTGTCGTCCCCGTCGCCCGGCGCCGTGCGTGGAGCATCGCCACCGTCGTAGATCCAGACCAGGTCGCCCGAGCTCGCCATCGCGAAGATCCAGCCCGACGGGGTGCCGGTCTTGGCCCACCAGGCTGTCCCGTCTGCGGTCACCTCGATCGTCGCTCTAGTGAGGTCGATGCTCGGATGGGTTGGGGGCCTCGTCGAGTAACGGCCGTCCACAACAAAGGCGAGCCGTTGCGCTGTCTGAATCTGGTTGAGGAGTTCGTAGGCCTCATCGAATCCACGGTCGTCACGCCGGCGGCCCGCGGAGTCGAGTGCGTCGGTGTCGGCCCACACGTTGAGGTAGTCGATACGCCGGCGTGACATCGCGGCTTGGAGCCGCGGGGTGGCGAAGTCGATCACCGCTGCGAGCAGGGACCACGCCTTCGCTGCGTTGAGTTCCGTGTCGTACCCAAGCTCGCGGCCGTGAAGCACCGCATGACGGGACACGGACCCACTGACCTTTGACCGGCCCTGGCCCTGGTCGAAGAAGGACCGGGCCACCGGCAACGACACGTCAAGGCCGGCCAGGGTGGCATTGTCAATCAGTGTGGAGCGCTTCGGTCCCGAGAAGAACTCCTTGCCGCCGGTGGCGTCGATCGTGATTCCGTCGACTTGAGCGAAGAGCAACGGCACAACGGCTGCGAACTCGCCGGCCTGATGGTGATCCCAAGCGATCTCGATCAACCGGGCCCGGTTGACGAGGACCTCGTCCGTGTCGCCTTGCAGATCCAAACGACGAAGATGCAGGTGCAGGTGCCGGGCATGGCGCCGCCAGCCAGCAACGAGGTGCTCGTCCGCTTGGCCAGGGTCTCCACGGTCCAAAGCCTCAAGAGCGAGACCGTAAGCGTCGAGCGGCGCGAGTCCTGAGAACGCCCAGCCGACAGTGCTGAGCTCGAGCACCGCTCGTGCCGCCGTGTGGAGCATCGACTCGACCTGAGAACGGAGTTCCTCAACGGCGGCTCGGTCAGTATGCGAGAGATCAGGTCGCTCGGAGTGCTCACGCACGACGGCGAGCACCTCTTCCGCCGCGCCTTGACGACGTGCTATCTCCGCGACGAGGTCCTGCATCGGCTCCTCTGCGCGGTCGGGTTCCGGCCCCTCGTCTGGCATCAGATGTTCCTTCCGGCGATCGTCTCCGCTCGGGTCGTCGTGTATCCCGCTGGGGCCACCGGCATCGCTTTGATGCTACGCGGGCCGAACTTGGCGGCATGCGGCTATGACCCGGGAGTCCAAGCCGTCAGGCTCTTGTGGCGTATGCAAGCCCTAGAGGTACCTCGGCAACTCACTACTGCACGACCGCCCCTCCGTACGGCGACGCAAAGTCGCCGCCGACGCAGAAGTCAGCGAGTACCGGCGCAGGTGACCCGATGCCGCGCTCAGGCCACGGATGCGCGCCCCGCCACGAAGCTCTCAGTGCCGCCGGTTCGGTGCGGCCCGCCCAGCCTTGGCAGCGGTCAACAGCCGATTGAGCTCGTCGAGGTTGGCTTCGCCCACACTCGCAGGGCCGTTAGCGAGAACGTCGAACGCCCGGCTACGGGCGAAGGATGCCCACGAGAGCGATGTGAACCCCGTACCGTGCCAGGTGGGCGCGGTGCTCCCGCAGCCACTCTGCTCGCATCCCTGCGACCTCCTGCTTGCGGACCCGACGCCGACGGGCTAGACGCTCGGCGTAGTCGGACTCGGCAGCCAGCGCGCGGCGGGCCAGAGCGACGAGCTCTTCGAGCGTGTCGGGTCCCGCGTCTGGCGTCAGCACCAGGGCGATGCGCTCGATCGTCGAGCGTCAGGTTCGCCGCTCACCCCGCTCGATCTTGCCGAGCCCCGACCGGGACATCTCGGCGCGATTAGCTCGAAGGCACTGGAGGGTGCCGCCCGGCGACGGCTCATAACGCTCGAGCTCTACAGCCACGTCGCGCCCGGTATGCAGGAGGACGGTGCGGCCGAGGTCGGCTCTGTCGTTTGCGGATGACGGCGACAGCCGTCGCTTCTCAGCGTTGCAGCTCGGTCACAAGTAGCGTGACCCGTCGATGGCGGATCCCGAACTCGAAGACCAGTCTGCCGGCCTAGGTCGCATAGGCATTGCTAGGCAGTCCGCCGTCGATCGAATCATCGGTTGGCGAGCGGAGCACCCAGGCCGGGTTCTAGATGCGAGTGGCTTGATCCTCCGCGAGGCGAATCTCAGCGGCGTAAATCTCAGCGGGGCCAACTTCAATGGTGCCTGGTTGGAGAGCGCCGACCTCCACGATGCGAACCTCCGCGGCGCCATGCTCGCCGGAGCGTACTTGCAGCGTGTAGATCTCAGACGAGCCGACCTGCGAGAGGCGGTGATCAGCGGCGCCGATATGAAGGGCGTCAATCTGCAGAGGGCGGATCTCCGAGGAGCTCGCCTCGAAAGAGCCCATCTCGGTGGGGCAGATATGTGCGGGGCCAACCTCGAGACGGCTCTTCAGCTCCACCTAGCGCGTGGACTTGAGTACGTGATCTCCGATGCGGACACAGTGTGGCCCGCTGGGTTTGACCCCGCAGATCCGTATGCGGCTCCACACCCCGAGGCAGACGATGTTCGAACGGGGCAGCTAGCCGAGCCTGAGGAGACCACGACCTATGCGTTCGGTGTCCTGCCAGCTCCGATCGCTGAAGCAATAGCGATGGCCTTGGAACCGCTGGAGGGAGAGTGGCGTCGTGGCCTGAGCGACGGGTACGAGGGTGCGGTGATCCGGCGGGTCGAGTCCTGCTTTTCGGCAATCAGGTCTGAGGCACGGTCGGGTCAGGCGGATGCCCTCACTGTGTTCCGTCAGTTGCAGATGCTGGCCGGAGCGCTGGGAACCGACGACAGCTCGCAGTGGGCTGAACTGGTAGTTGCCTTCACAGGACTCAGGACGCCAGAGGCCCCAGACGGTGCAAGCGATGCAGCCGCCGAGCTAGACGAGGCGATCGGGACACTAGAGACGGGCGAGGAAGATCAGACGCTCGCTGACATCGGCAGACGAGCTTTCGCCGAATCCTACGGCCAGGGCCTCGGCAAGTGGGCCGCAGGCCTCACAGCGGGGGTTGTAGCGGCAGGAGTGGTTGGGGCGGCCCACGTGGCAGTCGGGGCCGACATTGCCCAGACCGCCGTGGCCCTCGGACGTTGGGTCCTCGAGGTGCTCAAAATGTCACGAGGTCTCTAGTGATACACCGCTGTGCGGTCCGGTGTGGCCAACCGTGCCCACGGCTCAGCGGTGAGGGAACAGGTAGCGCCTGACGACAGCCACCACGCCGATCACCTCGACCACTGTGGCCGAGCCAACCGAGCATTACCCGCCGGGAACGTCCCAGCCCTTCCCTAGTCGGCATAGGCAACGAAGACCGCGTTGGCGATCAGCATCTGGACCGCCAAGAGGACGAGCAGACCCACGGCGTAGCCAGGCTTCAAGCCGATGTCCTGCGCTCGGTGGCGCACCTCAGGGTCATCGAGGGAAACTCGCGGTTCGAGATCATCGCCGAGCACGACGCCGGCATCCCAAGGGCGCTTCGAACGGTATCAGCGGACTGCTTGCGTGCCAGCCCACGGGCCGCCGCAGCCACGATCAGAGCTGCCGCAGTAGTGTCCACGCCACGTCCGGCTATCCAAGGCCGAGGTTGGCGAGACGGTTAGGTGAGCGCCTCTTCCGACACGCGGAACTCGTATGCGAGTTCGACAGTGCCTGCCTTCTCGACGTGTCGCTTTCGCACCACGTCTTCCGGCACCAGCAAGGTCGCGGCGAACTCATTCGCGACGATCTCATCATCGTCGGTTCCAGTCGAGGCGGCGCTGTCGCGGCGGTCGATGTAGCTGTGGTGATCCTGGCCGAATCGACGCATGAAGTGGCCCAGCTCATGCGCGGCAGTGAAACGCCTGCGGTTACGGGCGCTTCTGACTGATCCGTGGGTCGGTTCGGGCGGTTATCCGCGAGCGCACCCCGCCTGCTTCTTAGGTTTCGGGCTGTCTGACGGTCCGAACCAGGGAGGCAGAGCGGGGTGCGCGAACGGAGCGTATGGCAGCGGGCG
>JAEUJM010000049.1 GCA_016794585.1 Acidimicrobiales bacterium | reverse complement strand
CGCCCGCTGCCATACGCTCCGTTCGCGCACCCCGCTCTGCCTCCCTGGTTCGGACCGTCAGACAGCCCGAAACCTAAGAAGCAGGCGGGGTGCGCTCGCGGATAACCGCCCGAACCGACCCACGGATCAGTCAGAAGCGCCGATATCGAGGGGGTATTTCCTCCAAAGGCGCTTGAATCGGCGAGGATTGGGACGGGTGGCCACGGTGCGTGGCGAAGGCGGCGAACATTGCCGCCGGCGAGGAGCACACCTCCGTCCTCGCGCCTTTCGCCCCACCAAGTTCAGGTCGAATTGGCCGTGACGGCCGACGCGACGAGACGCCCCTGAGCAGGGCGTTGCTCTTCTCCCCGGGACGGAGGGCACGGTCGACGCCTTGGCCACCACGAGGCGCTCGGCGGTATCCGGCGCCATCGCCAGCCGCCGCTCGGCGGGGCGCCGGTCTTGGACCACGACCTCGGCAGCGGCCTGTCGCTCGGCGGTGGTCCTCGTCAGTACCGGCGGACGGCGGGTCTCCCGAGCAGGCGCCGCCGCGTCGTGACATGCTCGCGCCGCCCTCGCCGCCGTGGATGGGAGTCCCATGAAGGCCAGCGACCTGTTCCTGCGATGCCTCGAGGCCGAGGGGGTCGAGTACATCTTCGGCGTCCCCGGCGAGGAGAACGCCGACCTGATGATCTCCCTGCTGGACTCGCCCATCGAGTTCATCGTGTGCCGCCACGAGCAGGGCGCGGCCTACATGGCCGACATGTACGGGCGCATGACCGGCAAGGCCGGCGTCTGCCTCGGCACCCTCGGCCCCGGCGCCACCAACCTGATGACCGGCGTCGGCCAGGCCGACATGGACCACTCGCCGCTCGTGGCCATCACCGGCCAGGGGGCGGTCACCCGCCTCCACAAGGAGTCGCACCAGGCCATGGACGTCGTGGCCATGTTCGGCCCCATCACCAAGTGGGCCGAGTCCGTCTACGACGCCCGCACCATCCCCGAGATCGTGCGCAAGGCCTTCAAGCTGGCCCAGGCCGAGAAGCCCGGCGCCACCCACATCGAGCTGCCCGAGGACATCGCCAAGGAGGAGGTCGACGACGTCCCCATCGTCCCCGGCTTGAAGGTGCGACGGCCCATCGCCGACGACAAGTCCATCGAGGCGGCCATGGCCATGATCGCCGCCGCCGAGCGACCCGTCCTCCTGATCGGCAACGGGTGCGCCCGCACGCGGGTCACCAAGCAGCTCAACCGCTTCGTCGACGAGACGGGCATCTATGCGGCCATGACCTTCATGGCCAAGGGTGTCATCTCCGACCGCCACGACCAGAGCCTCTTCGCCGCCGGCCTCGGCATCCGCGACCACGTGCAGACGGTGTTCGAGCACGCCGACCTCGTCATCTCGGTCGGCAACGACATGGTCGAGTGGCACCCGGCGCGCTGGAACCCCCAGCACGACAAGCCCATCCTCCACATCGACTTCCTGCCCGCCGAGGTGGACGGCGCCTACCGGCCCGACGTCGAGGTGGTGGGTGACATCGCCGGCGCCATGTGGGAGATCAACGAGCGCCTCGGCGACGACCACCGCAAGGCCGACGTGGCCGAGTTCGCCGAGGTGCGCCGCACCCTCGTGCACGAGCTCACCGTCGAGTACGCCGAGGACGACGGCTTCCCAATGAAGCCCCAGCGCATCCTCCACGACCTGCGCCAGGAGCTGGCCGACGACGACATCCTCATCAGCGACGTCGGCGCCCACAAGATGTGGACCGCCCGCCACTACCCCACCTACGAGCCCAACACCTGCATCATCTCCAACGGCTTCTGCTCGATGGCCGGGTCCCTGCCCGGTTCGATCTCGGCGAAGATGGTCCACCCCGACCGCAACGTCGTCGCGCTGCAGGGCGACGGCGGCTTCATGATGAACGTGCAGGAGCTGGCCACCGCCGCGATGTACGGCGTGCCCTGCGTGCAGGTGGTGTGGGAGGACGGCGAGTACGGCCTCATCAAGTGGAAGCAGACCATCGGCTTCGGGCAGAGCTCGCACACGAAGTTCGCCAACCCCGACTTCCTGAGGTTGGGCGAGGCCTTCGGGTGCTTCACCCGCCGGATCGAGGCCGCCGACGACTTCCGGCCCACGCTGCGCGAGGCCTTCGCCCAGACCGACCGACCGTCGCTCATCATCGTCCCCGTCGACTACCGCGAGAACATGCTCCTCACCGAGCGCTGCGGCCAGATCCTCGCCCGCTGATGGCTCGACGGGTGATCGCCTCGCCGTACACGGGCGAGGTGGTCGGCAGCGTCGAGCTGGCGCCGGCCGGGGTCGTGGACGCCACCGTCGCCCGCCAGGCGGCGATGGTCGCCGACCGCGACCGCTGGCTGCCGGCGCACCAGCGCATCGAGGTGCTGAAGGGCGCCGCCGCGCTGGTCGCCGGCCGACGCGAGGAGCTGGCCCGCCTCATCGCCTCCGAGGGCGGCAAGCCCCTCACCGACGCCCTCGTCGAGGTGGACCGCGCCGCCAACGGCCTCGAGCTCTGCGCCGAGGAGGTCGGCCACCAGGCCGGCGAGGAGGTCCCCATGGGGCTCACGCCGGCGTCGGCGGGGCGCCTGGCCTTCACCACCCGTGAGCCCATCGGGGCGGTCGTGGCGGTCAGCGCCTTCAACCACCCCCTGAACCTGATCGTGCACCAGACCGGCCCCGCCATCGCCGCCGGCTGCCCGGTCTTCGTGAAGCCCGCCAGCCCCACCCCCCTGTCGGCGGTCGCCCTCGGCGGCATCTACGCGGAGGCGGGGCTGCCCGAGGACTGGTGCGTGATCTCCCCCTGTGAGAACGACGTGGCCGAGCGGGCCGTCACCAGCGACCGCATCGGCTTCTTCAGCTTCATCGGCTCGGCCCGGGTGGGGTGGGCGCTGCGCTCGAAGCTGGCGCCGGGCGTGCGCGCCGCGCTCGAGCACGGCGGCGTGGCCCCGCTGATCGTCGATGCGTCGGCTGACCTCGACAAGGCCGTCCCCGCCATCTTGAAGGGCGGCTACTACCACGCCGGCCAGGTGTGCGTGTCGGTGCAGCGGGTCTTCGCCGACGCCGCCGTGGCCGACGAGCTGGTCGAGCGGCTGGTCGCCGGCGTCGCCGACCTGGTGGTGGGTGACCCGCTCGACCCGACGACGCAGGTGGGGCCGCTGATCCGCCAGGGCGAGGTGGATCGGGTGGACGACTGGGTCCAGGCCGCGGCTGCCGCCGGGGCCACCGTGGCCGCGGGCGGCGAGCGACTGGACCACCAGTGCTACGCCCCGACACTGCTCGTCGACCCTCCCGCCGACGCCACCGTGATGACCGACGAGGTCTTCGGCCCTCTGGTCAACGTCACCCGCACCTCGGGCCTCGACGACGCCATCGCCCGGGCCAACTCGCTCCCCTGGGCCTTCCAGGCGGCCGTCCTGGCCCAGGACGTCGACGCCGCCATGCGGGCCGCCACCCGCCTCAACGCCTCCTCGGTGATGATCAACGACCACACCGCCTTCCGGGTCGACTGGATGCCCTTCGGCGGCCGCGGCCCCAGCGGCCTCGGCATGGGTGGCATGTCCCACACCGTCCACGAGATGACCCGCCCCAAGATGATCGTCCTCCCCACCGGCTGACGGGCCGGCGGCGTCAGCGGGCCACGTGCGCCGCCAGCGCCGCCACCAGGCCGGGGATGGTGTGCTCGGCGGCGACGACGTCGACGCGGAGGCCGTGGGCGCGGGCGGTGTCAGCGGTGACGGGGCCGATGCAGGCGACGAGGGGCGGGACCGGGTCGTCGCCCTTGATCTCGAGGTAGCGCTCGACCGTCGAGGACGCGGTGAAGGTGATGATGTCGGCGGTGGCGGCGGCCTCGCGCTCGGCCGCCGTGGGCGCCGCCGTGACGGTGCGGTAGGCCTCGACCACGTCGACCTGCCAGCCCGCGGCCCGCAGGCCCTCCGGCAGCACGTCGCGGGCGACCGCCGCCCGGGGTAGGAGGACGCGTCCCCCACGGTCGGACGGCGGCGCCGGGAAGGCGGCGAGCAGCGACTCGGCCACGTACTCCTCCGGGAGCAGGTCGGCCACGATGTTGCGGGCGGCGAGCGCGCCCGCCGTCCCGGGGCCGATGGCCGCCACCGACACCCCGCCGAGGGCCCGGGCATCGCGCAGCTCGTCGAGGAAGCGGGTGGCGCCGTTCACCGAGGTGAGGACCACCCAGTCGTACTTCCCCGCCGCCGTGGCGGCGGACGCCGCCCGCAGGGCCGCGCCGCCGTCGGCGGGCTCGGTGATCTCGATGGCGGCGAGCTCGACGGTGGAGGCACCGGCCCACTCCAGGGCCTTCACCAGCGCCGAGGCCTGCTCGCGGGCGCGGGTGACGACCACCCCCTTGCCGAACAGCGGGCGGGACTCGAACCAGGACAGGTCCTGCGCCGCCACCTCGCCGATGACGATGGTCGAGGGCGAGGCGAGCGGCTGGTCGGCCAGCGCGCCGAGGGTGGCCCGGATGGTGCGCTGCTCGGGCCGGGTGCCCCACTGCACCGACGCCGCCGGCGTGTCCGGCGACAGCCCGCCGGCCATCAGGCGGTCGGCGATGGCCCGGATGCGCCCCACCCCCATGAGCACCACGATGGTGCCGCCGACCTGCGCCACGGCCTCCCAGTTCACCGACGACTCGGGGCGGGTCGGGTCCTCGTGGCCGGTCACGACGGTGAACGACGTCGACGAGTGGCGTAGGGTGACGGGGATGCCGGCGTAGGCGGGCACCGCGATGGCCGACGTCACCCCGGGGACGACCTCGAAGGGCACCTCGGCCGCCAGCAGCGCCGCCGCCTCCTCGCCGCCCCGGGCGAACACGAACGGGTCACCGCCCTTCAGGCGCACCACGGCCTGCCCCGCCCGCCCCCGCTCGACCAGCAGGGCGTTGATCTCGTCCTGCGGCGTGGACAGCCCGCCCGGCACCTTGGCCACGCTGATGCGCTCGGCACCGGCCGGCGCCAGGGCGAGGAGGCCGTCGAGCGATAGCCGGTCGTAGATCACGACATCTGCGGCGGCCAGCACCTCGGCGGCGCGCACGGTCAACAGCCCGGGGTCACCGGGGCCGGCGCCGACGAGGTACACGGTCATGGCCTCAGTCCACCACGAACCCACCCGGTTGCGGCGCCCGCCAACCCCCCGAGCCCACACCCCTACTCGTTCTGGGTACTGGAAGGGAGACCCGGGGGTTCAGGCGAGGAGGGCGGCGCCGCCGTGGTCGTCGAGCAGGGACCGGGCCAGGGAGTGGCCCAGGGCGGCGGTCTCCGAGGCGGCGCCGGCGACGGACTCCCGCAGCACGACGTGGCCGTCGAGCGAGGCCAGCAGACCCTCCAGCTCCAGTGAGCCGTCGGCGGCGAGGGTGGCGTGGGCGCCGGCGGGCAGGTCGCAGTCGCCGCCCAGCTCGGCCAGGAAGCCCCGCTCGGCATCCACGGCCGCCCGGCTGGGGACGTGCTCGATGGCGGTCAACGCAGACAGCACCGGCTCGTCGCCGGCTCGGGCCTCGATGGCGAGGGCGCCCTGGCCCACCTGCGGCAGCATCACCGACGGCTCCAGAACCTCGGCAGCGCGGTCGGCCATCCCCAGGCGCTCGAGCGCAGCGGCGGCCATGACGATGGCGCCGAAGTCGGGGGCCTTGGCCAGGCGGGTCGCGATGTTGCCCCGCAGCCCGGTGAAGGTGAGGTCGGGTCGCAGCCACGCCAGCTGGGCCCGGCGGCGGACCGAGCCGGTGGCCACGAGGGCGCCGGTGGGCAGGTCGGCGAGGGTCGAGCCCACGAGAGCGTCGCGGGGCTCGCCCCGCTCGGGGACGCAGGCGAGGACGAGGCCGGGGACCTCGACCGAGGGCAGGTCCTTGGCCGAGTGCACGGCGAAGTCGGCCCGGCCGTCGAGCACCGCGGCCTGCACCTCCTTCACGAAGACGCCCTTGCCCCCGATCTCCCAGATGGGCCGGTCGAGCACGACGTCGCCGGAGGTCTCGACCACGACGGGCTCGACCTCGATGCCGGCCGGCGCCAGCAGGGCGGTGACGTGCTCGACCTGCCACAGGGCGAGCGGGCTCCCCCGGGTCGCGGCCCGAAGACGCACATCGTCACCCACGGGTGCACCCGCTCACGGGTCGAGCTGGAGGAGGCCAGCGCCACGGCGCGGCGCCGCGGCACTCACAGGTCGAAGAGGGTGCGCAGCGACTCGGCCAGACGGTCGCCACGTGGGGTGCCCGCCGCGTCCTTGAGACGCACGGTGGGCTCGTGGAGCAGCTTGGCGAGGATGCCCCGGGTGAGGGCCTCGACCGCCTCGCGCTCACGCTCGTCCAGGCCGTCGAGCTTGGCCCGGTGGCGCTCGATCTCGGCGAGGCGGATGTCCTCCGCCTTGTCGCGCACGGCGGTGACGAGCGGCGCCACCTCGCGTGCCGTGCTGACCGACAGGTAGCGCTGGACCTCGTCGGTGACGATGCCGTCGACCGCGGTGACCTCACGCCGGCGCTGGGCGACGCCGGCCTCGGCGAAGACCCGCAGGTCGTCCATGTCGAGCAGGGTGACGCCGTCGAGCTCGCCGACGGCCGGGTCGATGTCGCGGGGCACGGCGATGTCGACGATGAGCAGCGGACGTCCGTTGCGCTGGGCGAGGGCGGGGGCGAAGTCGGCCTGCTCGAACATGATCGATGAGGCGCCGGTGGAGGTGAGCAGCACGTCGACGTCGGCGAGGACGGATGGCACGTCGTCGACGTGGACGGCGCGACCGCCGACCCCGGCGGCGACCTCTTCGGCCTTGGCCCAGGTGCGGTTGGCCACCAGCAGCTCGGGCGGGTCGACGGTGTCGGCCTCGGCCAGCGAGGCCACCATGCCCCGGCCCATGTCGCCGGCGCCGAGCACGAGGATGCGCTTCCCGGCGAGGGTGCCGAGGCGATCGGTGGCCATGGCCACCGCGGCCTGCGCCACCGAGGTGATGTGGCGGGCGATGGCCGTCTCGGTGCGGGCCCGCTTGCCCACCTCGAGGGCGTGACGGAACAACATGTTGAGCGACGTGCCGGCGGCCTGCTCGCTCTGGGCCAGCTCCCACGCCGACTTCACCTGGCCGAGGATCTCGCTCTCGCCCAGCACGGCCGAGTCGAGGCCGGCGGCGACGCCGAAGAGGTGCTCGACGGCCTCGTCGTCGTAGTGGGTGTAGAGGTGGTCGCTGAAGGCCTCAGGCGGGAGGTAGGCCATCTCGGACAGGAAGTTGCGAATGTCCTGGTAGGCCGGGTGGAAGCGCTCGACGACCGCGTAGACCTCGGTGCGGTTGCAGGTGGAGAGCAGCACCGCCTCGCCGATCTCGTCGCGGGAGCAGAGGTCGTGCAGGGCCTTGGGCAGGCGCGCGTCGCTGACCGTCATGCGCTCCAACAGGTCCAACGGGACCGTGCGGTGGTTCAGCCCGACTACGACGACAGACACGCCTGCAGGCGCTCCTTGGCTTCGGCGACACGACCCTCTCGGATCAGCTCCAGCATTCCCGAGTCGAGCGCCTCTTGCCAGTCGAGACCCTCGGTCGAGCGGCCCTCGGCCCGGATCGACTGCCGGGCGTCAGCGAGCACATCGATCAGTGTGTCGTATTCGGGGCCAAACTCCGCCTCGAAACGCCGGCGCAACCAGGTGGCCAGGGCGGGACTGTGACCCCCCGTGGAGAAGGTGACGAGCAGCCGACCCCGGCGGACCCGGGACGGCAGGGTGAAGGTGCAGTTGGCGGGGTCGTCGGCGCTGTTCACGAGCACCCCGGCGCGCTGGGCGTCGAGGAAGACCTGGTGGTTGGTCGCGGGCGTGGCGGTGGCGGTGATGACGAGCATTCGACCATCGAGATCGGCGGCCCGGTAGGGACGTTGGTCCCAAGTGAGGCGGTCGCCTCCCTCCGGCGCCGCCACCTCGGCCGCCACCATCTCGGCCAACAGCTCGCCGATCTCGGGGGCGACCACGTGCACGAAGGCGTCGCACTCGAGCAGGCCGGCCACCTTGTCGGCGGCCACCCGCCCGCCGCCCACCACGAGGCAGCGCCGCCCCGCCACCCGCAGGTTCACGGGGTACAGGGGCTCTTCGACCGGCACGGCCCGGCCTACCCGTCGCCGGCGGCGCGCTTGGCGGCGGGGTCGGTGCGACGCTGCTGGTAGAAGCTGAGGATCTGGAGCTCGACCGCGAGGTCGACCTTGCGCAGCGACATCCCGTCGGGGACGGTGACGATGGCGGGCGCGAAGTTGAGGATCGAGCTGACGCCGGCCGCCACCATGCGGTCGGCCACGTCCTGCGCCGCCGCCGCGGGGGTGGCGATGATGCCGATGGCGGCCTGGTGCTCGCCCACGATCTCGGGCAGGTCGTCGATGTGGCGCACCTCGATGCCCCCGAGGCTCTTGCCCACCTTCTTCGGGTCGGCGTCGACCAGCGCGGCCACGGGAAAGCCGCGGTCGCCGAAGCCCCCGTAGTTGGCGAGGGCGCGGCCCAGGTTGCCCACGCCGGCGATGATGACGGGCCAGTCGTGGGTGAGCCCCAGCTCGCGGCTCATCTGGAACAACAGGTACTCGACGTCGTAGCCCACGCCGCGCGTGCCGTAAGAGCCGAGGTAGGAAAGGTCCTTGCGCACTTGCGCGGCATTGACGCCGGCCAGCTCGGCCAGCCGCTCGGACGAGATGGTCGCGATCTTGTCGTCGGCGAGCCCCAGGAGGGTGCGGACGTACACCGGCAGGCGGGCCACCGTGGCCTCGGGGATGTGGCGCGCCGACGCCTTCTTCGGACGAGGCGCGCGACCCTCCATGACGGGCGACGGTACCGCGCTCGTGCCTCCGTTCACAAAGTCCCGAGCGGGACCCGCAGCGGCCTACTTCAGGGTGCGGCGGAGCACCTTGCCGGCCACGTTCTGGGGCAGTTCGTCGACGAACATCACCTTCGACGGGCACTTGTAGCGGGCCAGTTGATCCGCGCACCACGCGATGAGGTCGTCTTCCTCCACGGCGAAGCCGTCGGCTGCAACCACGAAGGCCTTCACCGCCTCACCGGAGTGCGGGTGGGGCACGCCCACCACCGCGGCGGCGTCGACCGCGGGATGCTCGATGAGGATCTCCTCCACCTCGGCGGGGTACACGTTGAAGCCGGACACGATGATGAGGTCCTTGGCCCGGTCCACCAGGAAGAGGTAGCCGTCGTCGTTGACCACGGCGAGGTCACCCGTGCGCAACCAGCCCTCAGGGGTGAGGGCGGCGGCGGTGGCCTCGGGGTCGTTCCAGTAGCCGTGGAAGACGTTGGGGCCCCGCACCCACACCTCGCCCTCGTCGCCGATGAGCACGTCGTCGCCGTCGGGGTCGACGAGGCGCATCTCGATGCCGCGGATGGGGCGGCCGATGGAGCCGACGGGGGCGTCGGGCAGGCCGTTGGCCGTCGCGACCACGGGGGAGGTCTCGGTGAGGCCGTAGCCCTCGACCAGGCGCACCCCGAACCGCTCCATGAGCCGGCGGGGCACCTCGTCGGGCAGCTTGGCGGCACCGGAGGTGGCGAGGCGGACCGAGGCGAAGGCGTCCGGGGCGGCGTCGGGCTGGTCGGCGAGGGCGGCCCACATGGTCGGGGGGCCCGAGACGAGGGTGGCCTGGTGGCGGGCGATGGCCTCGAGAGCCGAGGACGGGTCGAAGCGCTCGATGAGCAGCACGCACCCGCCCACGTCCAGGGCGCCGCCGAGCACCACGTTCAGCCCGAAGATGTGGAACAGGGGGATGACCCCGAAGCTGACGTCGCCCGCCTCCTGCGCGCGGCCCGGGCTGGACTGCACCTGCTCGAGGTTGGAGAGCAGGTTGCCGTGGGTGAGCATGGCCGCCTTCGGTGACCCTGCGGTGCCGCTGGTGAACATGAGCACGGCGAGATCGTCCGCTTCGCGTTCGACGATCGGGGCGGGGTCGGCGGCGAGGAGCTGGTCGAACGTGACCGACTCGCCCACGCCGGCGCCCGAGGGGCCCACGACGTACTCGAGGGCCGGGGTGGTCGAGCGGTCGACCGAGGCGAAGGCGTTGCGACCGGCCGGGCCCACGACGATGGCGCGGGCGCCGATGGCGGCCAGCTCGCGCTCGATCTCCCGATGCGGACTGAGAGGATTGAGGGGCACGGCCACGAGACCGGCGCCGAGGGTGGCCAGGTACGACACCACGAAGTACCAGTTGTTGGCGCACAGCAGCGCCACCCGGTCGCCCGGCTCGAGGCCCAGGCCGACGAGGCCACCACGGAAGCTGGCGACCTGCTCGCGCAGCTCGCCGTAGGTGGTCTTCTCGCCCCGGCTGATGAGGGCGACGGCGTCGGCGGGGTGCGGCTCGATGAGGCTCGCCAGGTTCACACCCTCAGTCCACCAGATTCCGCTGCCGATAGCACTTCCATGGCGATGGGGATGGCGATCGAGACCCATGAGCTCACGCGCGCGTTCCCCAGCGGCAAGGCGGTCGACCGCCTCACCTTCGACGTGCGCCCCGGCGAGGTGCTCGCCCTGCTCGGCCCGAACGGCGCCGGCAAGACCACCACCATCCGCATGCTCAACGGCGTGTTGCAGCCCGATGGCGGGACCGCTCGGGTGCTCGGCATCGACCCCGCGGCCGACGGTGACGCCGTGCGGCGGCGCACGGGCGTGCTCACCGAGAACGCCGGCCTGGACGAACGCCTGACCGCCCGGGAGAACCTGGCCTTCGCGGCACGCATCCGGGGCCTGCCCACCGCGGCCGCCGCCGAGCGGGCCGGCCTCCTGCTCGAGCGCTTCGGGATGAGCGACGAGGCCGACCGCTACATCGCCGGCTTCTCGACCGGCCAGCGCAAGCGGGTCGCCCTCGCCCGGGCCCTGCTCCACGATCCCGAGGTGCTCTTCCTCGACGAGCCCACCTCGGGCCTCGACCCGGCGGCCACCCGCGACGTCGTCGCCCACATCGGCTCGCTCGCCACCGAGCACGGCCGCACCGTCATCCTCTGCACCCACTTCCTCGGCGAGGCCGGAAAGCTGGCCGACCGCATGGCGGTGCTGCACCACGGCCGCCTCGAGGCCTTCGGGGCTCCGGAGGCCATCGCCGCCGACCTGTGGAGCGGGCTCTACGCCGACCTCGACCTCGGCGGGCCGGCCGGTGCCGAAGCCCTGACCCGCATCGAGCGGGTCGACGGCGTCCACGAGGTGACGACCGCCGACATCGGGGCCTCACTGCTGGTGCGCGACCGCGAGGTGCTCCCCGAGGTGGTGGCCGCCCTCGTCCACGCCGGCGTCCGGGTCTACGGGTCCACCCCCCGGCCGCCCACCCTCGAAGACGTCTACTTCGAGCTCGAGGCCCGGCGCGAGGCCGGCGAGGCCCTCCCAGGGGTGGCCGCATGACCATCGCGACGCCAGACGCGCCGGCCTCCTCGGCGAGCGCCCTGCCCGCCCCGGCGCCCGCGCTGGTGGCCGAGCGCCCCCCGGGTGACCGCCGGGCCCGCTTCGACGCCATGCGCGCCGTCGTGGCCAAGGACCTCACCGCGGTGAAGCGCTCGAAGGCCGTCGTCCTGCCGATGCTGTTCGTCCCCGTGCTGCTGCTGATCGTGCTGCCGCTGATCATCGGCCTGATCGCCTCGAACTCCCAGGCCGTCGAGGTGAACGACTTCCTCACCCGCCTGCCCGCCGGCGTGGCCGACCCCATCACCTCCCTCCCTCGCGAGGAGCAGATGGTGGTGCTGGTGAACGGCTACCTGCTGGCGCCGCTGTTCCTCATCGTCCCGCTGATGATCTCCGCCGTCCTCGCCGCCGACGCCTTCGCCGGTGAGAAGGAGCGCAAGACCCTCGAGTCGCTGCTGCACCTGCCGCTGCGCGACAACGACCTGTTCCTGGCCAAGCTGGCCAGCGCCTTCATCCCCGCGCTGGCGGTGTCGTGGATCGGGTTCCTCTGCTTCGCCACCGTGGCCAACACGGTGGCGTGGCCGGTGATGCACCGCCTGTTCCTGCCCACGCAGCTCTGGATGGTGATGATCCTCTGGGTGGCGCCGGCGGTGGCCGCCCTCGGCCTCGGCGTGATGGTGCGGGTGTCCGCCCGGGCGCGCACCGCGCAGGAGGCCAACCAGCTCGGCGGCGCGGTGATCCTGCCCCTCATCTTCCTGGCCATGGGCCAGGCCACCGGGCTGCTGCTCGTCGACCTGGCCGTCGCCCTCGGCATCGGCGCCGTGCTCTGGCTCCTGGCCATCTGGCTCATCGCGCGGGGCGCCCGGAAGTTCACCCGCGACGCCCTCGCCGCCAAGGTCTGACCGCGCCGCCGTAGGGTGCCGCTGTGGTGCACTTTCGGGTCGTCACCGAGGTCGCAGCCGATCCGCAGCGGTGCTTCGACGTCTCACGCGACATCGATGTGCACGTCGACTCGATGGGATCGTCCGGAGAGCAAGCCGTCGCCGGAGTCCGTCACGGCCTGATCGACCTCGATGAAGAGGTCACCTTCGAGGCGCGCCACCTCGGGCTCCGATGGCGCATGACCTCGCGGATCACCGAGTTCGATCGCCCCCATCAGTTCGTCGATGAGATGCAGAAGGGTCCCTTCGGATCGTGGCGCCATGAGCACCGCTACGAAGCGACCGCCCGCGGCACCCGCATGATCGATGAGGTCAGCTATCGGTCTCCCGCCGGGATCGTCGGCCGGGCGGTCGACCGGCTGTTCCTACGCCGATACATGATCCGTTTGATCACCGAGCGCGCTGAACACCTCCGCACGGTCGCCGAAGGCTGAGAGCGCCGGGTCGCCTCAGATGTCGTTCCAGTGGCGGGCGTCGGCGTAGCGGGCGAGGTGGGCGGGGTTGGTGGTGGCGATGACGACGTCGTCGCCGAGGTGCCGGGCCTGGGCGGCGAGGATCACGTCGCCGTCGAGGGCGTGGTCGTGAGCGGTCGGCCGGCCCGCGTTGCGAGCGTCGGCCCAGAGTCGCGCGGCGACGCGCAGCTGCGCCGTGGTCAGCGGCTCGTACCGCAAGTCGCTCGCGAGCTCGTCGAGGCGACGACGTGATCGATCGAGCCCTGCTCGCACCAGCTCCCGACGGACCTCGTAATCGGCGATCTCAGGGACCACGAGGTCATCGCCCCGCTCCTCGACCGAGGTCGCCCACGCGAGCACCTCCTCGTTGATCCGGCCCCCGCGAGCGTTGCACAGCAGACCGAGCGGCCCAGAGTCCAGGACGACCAGCACTCAGAACGGCCGACCTTCGGCGCGCCGGGTGGCCGCCAAGGCCTCCATGAGGATCGCCGACGACTCACGCTGCTCCTCCGGGTCGCCCATGTTCGCCACCCGCTCGAGAGCGGCGAGGGCTCGGGACCGCGAGCGCTGGGACCAGGCCTCGGGCGTCTGCGGTTGGTACCGCTCGGCCCGGGAGAACCGCTGCGCTCGCACGGAGCCCTTGCGGCCGGTGGTCGCAAACCCCAGCGACTCCATCTTGAGGCGCACCGCCACCCCCACGGCTTGACGGAACCGCTGGCCGTGGGGCCCGTCAAAGACGACGGCGATCACCGGATCGGCCTCGATGGGCACCACTGCACCCTGGAGCGCCGGGAGGTCGAGGCGGGTCGCGCTGGTCATGTCGTGGACGACCTGATGGTCGTTGAGGATCGCAAACACGCGATCGATGGCGTCAGCGTCCCGATCGACCACGTCGCGGTACTTGGCCGCGTGGGGGTCGGCGAGGAAGGTCTCCACGGTGATCGTGCGCGGGTTCGGCCGCACGGCGGTGTCCATGACCGCCCAAACTAGACCATCAGATCCTGCGGGTCTACACCCTTCGGCGGGCTGATGTCAGCGGGCGAGGAAGAAGAGCTGGAGCGTCGTGGCGCCCAGGATCAGCAGCAGGAGCAGGCCGATCACGATGGTGGTGCCCTTCCTCATCGGGGAGCGCCTTTCATCCGGGTAGCGGGGTCGGTGAGCGTCACCGGCGTGGTCACGCCGGCGCTCGGGGTGGGGTCGTCGCCCTCGAGGGCTTCGATGCTCAGCTCGTCGCCCTCGGCCAGGCCCAGGGTGGCGGCGGCGGAGTGGCCGTTGACGGCGATCGCGAGCAGGCCGTAGGAGTCGACCAGCAGGCCGACGTCGCCCGGGCCGAGCTCGGCGTAGGTGGTGCCGAGACGGGCGGAGCGGGTGGTGTCGCCGTAGCGCAGGCGCACGCGGTCGCCGAAGGCGGCGAGCTCGTCGGGGTCGACGTTCAGCTGTGCGTTGCCGAAGCGGTCCACCCACAGCACCTGGGCCATGACCACGCCGTCCTCCTCCCGGCTGAGGGGCAGGACGCCGGGCTGGAGCAGGCCGGGCTCGATGCGCTCGCCGAGCTCGGCGAGGTCGACGCCCTGGCACAGCTGGGCGGCCACGGGGGCGAAGATGTCGCGGCCGGCGAACGTGGCGCCCGCTGCGGGCAGGTGGAAGTCGGTGTTGGTGAGCTCGACGGCCCGGGTGGCGCCGCCGACCATGGCCACCGCCGGCGCCAGCAGCCCGTTGTCGGGGCCGACCAGCACGGACATGCCGTCGCCCACCTCGACCGCCACGCAGCGGCGGTCGCCGCCCACGCCGGGGTCGACCACGGCGAGCACGACGCCCGGGCACAGGTACTGGGCGCTGCGGGCCAGGAGGAGGCCGGCGGCCCGCACGTCGTGGGGGGCGATGTCGTGGGTGAGGTCGACCACCGCCGCCTCGGGCGTGATCGAGCGGATCACCGAGTGGACGACGCCCACGAACTCGTCGGCGTGCCCGTAGTCGGACAGGAAGGTGATGGTGTCGTAGCGCAGCGGCATCGCGGCCCCGACGGTACGGGGCGCGCCCCGCTCCCGGCTACCCCGCGCCGTCCGCGGCGAGCGCCTCCAGCCACCCCACCGCCTCAGCTGGCGCCGGCAGGGCCGTGCACTCGTCGCGCAACCGCTCGGCCGCGGCGCGGCCGGCCGGGTCGTCCAGCGTCTGCGAGACCGCGGCACCGATCTCGGCCGGCGTCGCCGTCACGGCGTCGAGCACGCACCCCACGCCCAGCGCCTCGACCCGGGCGGCATTCGACGGTTGGTCGGCGCCCAGTGGCAGCGCCACCACCGGGACGCCGTGGGCCAGCGCCCCGATGACGCCGCCCGATCCGCCGTGGGTGACGGCCACCGTGGCATGGGGCAGGACGGCCCACTGCGGCACGTAGCGCTCGATCCGCACGTTGGCGGGTTGCGGGCCGAGCTCGGCGGGGTCGAGCTCGCGACCGACGGTGACGAGGAGATCGACCGGCAGGTCCCGCACACCGGCCACGACCCGGGCGTAGAGGTCGCCCGCCTCCTGGTTGAACGCCGTCCCCAGGCTGGCGTAGACGAGCGGCCGCCCGGACGCCGGCGGTGCCCACCCGGCCGAGCCCCGCGCGGGCTCGGGGTCGGCGGGGCGAACGTGGCGGGCGCTCGGCGGCAAGGGGACCGAGGGGTCGCGGAACGAGGGCGGCGCCGGCACGAGCACGAGGTGCCGGTCGAGCATCCTCAGGTCAGGGTCCGCCGGGAGGCCCTGCCTCGCCCGCAGCGCCGCCAGCGCCTCGGCCAGCAGCGGGCGGCGCACGAAGGTGCCCGCCGGCATCGAGACCGTCGAGGCGTGCGGGACCCCGGCGCGCTCCGCCGCCACCATGGCGCCGAAGTCGACCTCGTCGCAGAGCACGACGTCGGGCACCCAGCGCCGAAGCAGGGCATCGAGGGCGGCGGCTCGGTCCCGAGCCACGGACCCGGCGAAGCCCTCGACCAGCACCCGGTCCTCGGCCGCCGGGTCGATGGGTCGCAGCGGGCGGCGCACGGGAGCGGGGTCCAGGGCCGGGTCACCGGTGGCGATCGCCGCGAAGCCCGCCGCCTCGACGGTCCCCACCAACGAGGGTCGGGGCGCGACGGCGACGTCGTGGCCGGCTGCGGCGACAGCGCGCGCCATCGGCAGCATCGGGGCCAGGTGGCCGTAGCCGCCGGCGAAGGTGACGAGGAGGCGCATGCGGGTGGGCGCCGCCTCAGAGGACCAGCGGGCCGTCAGCCCGCTTCGGTGTAGCGGGCGGCGATGAAGTCGTCGATGTCGCTCTCTTTGATCCGGTAGGACTTGCCCACCCGGATCGCGGCGAGGTCCCCGGCCTTGATCAGCCGGTAGACGGTCATCGTCGAGACTCTCATGAGGGACGCCACCTCGGCCACGGTGAGCAGCCGCGGGAGCGCGTTTGGCTGTGCCAAGGGTTGCACCCCTTCTCCGCTTGCCCGGCACGCTAGCGGAGCGTTGCTGATGGGGAAAGTGGGGCTGGTGTGGCTCTTCGGTGACGCTCGGCGCGGCGCGGTGCTCAGGCCCGGCCGAGCTCGCGGGAGCGCTCGGTGGCGGCCACCACCGCGTCGACGACCGCGCGCCGCACCTCGTTGGCGTCGAGCACGGCCAGGCCCGCGGCGGTGGTGCCGTTGGGCGAGGTCACGGCGATGCGCAGCGCCTCCGCGCTCTGGTCGGTCTCGGCCAGCAGGCGGGCGGCCCCGAGGAGGGTCTGGTTGACCAGCGCCTCGGTCACGTCGGCGGGGAGCCCGACGGTCGCCCCCGCCTCCATCAGCGCCTCGGCCACGAGGAACACGTAGGCGGGGCCCGAGCCGGACAGGCCCGTCACCGCGTCGAGCTGCTCCTCCGGGACCCGCACGGCGATGCCGACCGACGAGAGGACGGCGTCGGCCCAGTCGAGGTCGGCCTCGGTGGCCGACGTCCCGCCCGCGATGGCGGCGGCGCCGGCGCCCACCGTGGCGGGGGTGTTGGGCATGGCCCGCACCACGGCCGTGCCCGGCGGCAGGGCGCCCTCGAGCGTGGCGATCGTGACGCCGGCGGCGATGGACAGCACCCGGGCCGGGGCGTGGGCGTGCAGCTCGGCGCAGGCGGCCACGACGTCCTGGGGCTTGACCGCGAGGACCACCCCCTCGGCGGCGACGGCGGCGTCGACCACCACCAGGCCCGGGAGTCGGGCCGCGAGCTCGTCCCGGCGCTCGGGCAGGCGCTCGACGACGGCGAGCTCGTCGGCGGCCGCCCAACCGGCGTCGACCAGCCCCGCCACGAGGGCCTCGCCCATCTTCCCGCCCCCGACCACCAGCAGCTTCGCCGTCATGGGCGGCGACGTTACCCCTCGCCAGCGGGCGTCCCCTGGAGCGCAGGGCGCACCGACGTGTCGGCCCGCAGCTGCGCCACCAGCGTCGCGGCGGCGAGGGCGCCGCCGACCACGAAGACCGCACCGGGCAGCAGGGTGCTGAGGGCGGCGCCCGCGGCGAGGGGGCCGGCCACCTGCCCGGCGCGCGCCGCGCCCACCCAGACCGCCACGACCGCACCACGGCTGGCGGCGGGCGCCGAGCCGGCCACGAAGTCCTGGTAAGTGGGGATGGAGAGGCCTTCCCCGAGGCCGTAGAACAGCCCGCCGATGAGCACGACGATCAGGCTGGGGGCGAAGCCGATGGTCACGAAGGCCACGGTGAAGCACACCGAGCCGAACAGCACCAGCGCCCGCCCGCCGTACCCCGCCCTCAGGCGCCCCACGACAAGGGCGGCGGCCGTGGAGCTGAGGGCCGGCGCCGCGAGCACCAGGCCGCGGGCGCCGGCGGAGAGGCCGAAGCGGTCCTCGAGGAGGACGGGCAGCACGGTGAGGTACAGCCCGAAGATCAAGAAGAACACGCCGAAGGCGGCGAGCGTGGCCCGGGCCAGCAGGGGCTGGCGCAGCACCCGGCCGGCGTCGCGGAGCTGGCTGGCCACCGCCGGCTGGGGGTGCAGCTCGATGTCGGGCAACATCCGCCAGATGAGGGCGGCGGTGACGAGGGCCAGCGGATAGGGGGCGAACGACCAGCGCCAGCTCCCCAGCTCGGTGAGCAGGCCGCCGACGGCGGGGAAGATGGCCAGCGAGATGGTGAGGGTGGCGGCGTTGCGGCCGACGAGCTTCGCCCGCTCGGTGCCCGTCCAGTGATCGCCGATGATCACGACCGCGAGGTTGATGAGCCCGGCGCCACCCGCTCCCTGGATGAGGCGAAGGAGCAACAGCAGGGCGAACGACGGGGCGAGCGCCGCCAGGCCGCCACCCACCCCGAACACGACCAGACAGGGCACGAGCACCCGACGGCGGCCGAAGCGGTCGGCCAGCACCCCGATCAGGGGGGCCACGACGATCCCGGGCAGCGCACCGGAGGCCACCAGGAGCCCGGCGCGGCTGGACGGCTGGTCGAAGGCGTCGAGGATGTCCGGGATGGCGGGCCCGATGAGGGTGTTGTTGAGGATCCCGGTGACCGTCACCGAGTAGATGAGCAGCAGCGGCGGCGGCCCCGGCCGGACGTGGCCCCGAGCCCCCGGGGCCCGCAGCGCCGTCACCCGCACTTCCCCGATCCGAGCGTGCTGGCCCGGGCCCCGGGAGCGCTCCGGACCGTAGAGCGTTCGAGGTTGAAATGCAATGAAAAGTAAGGAAACGACGCTCCGGCCCTCACGGAGCGAACCGACTGGCGAAGCCGATGCGCAGCGCAGGGCGGAAGAACTGCTCGACGTAGACGTACATCGAGCCGAGGATGCGGTCGAGCTCGTCGTGGTCGATCGCCGCGTTGGGGAGCTGGCCCACCAGGAACACGGCGTCCTCCGCGCCGATGGCGAACGCGGCACCGTAGAGCTTCAGGTTGCGTCGCAGCAGGTGCTCGTAGAAGGCCTCGTGGTTCTCCTCGGGCGCCGGCATGACGTAGGTCTCGTAGTGCAGCGTCCGCTGGCCGAGGGTGAACCAGATGGTGGTGGTGGACTTCTCCTCGCCGTCGAGGCGTACGTACCAACGCCGCTCGCCGGGCTCGCCGTGGTCCACCGCGGCGACGGTGGGGTTCTCCTCGAGCTGGACGGCGAGCCACCCGTCGATCAGGGCGGTGAGGCGGTCGAGCTCCTCGGGGGACGATGGCTGCTCGGACACCGCGACCTCAGGCGCACTGCACGAGCGACCGGGCCTTGAGGTCGTTGTGCAAACGACGCAGGCGCCCCGCGGTGGTGGACCACGTGTACCCGGCGGCCCGCTGCGCCGCGGCGGCTGACAGCTCGGCGTGGAGCGTCGGTGAGTCCAGCAGTTCTTCGGTGTAGTGGGCGAACACGGCCGGGTCGCGGCCGTCGACGAGGAAGCCGGTGCCGCCGTGGGCGACGATGGTGCGCAGGCCGCCCACCGCCGCCGCCACCACGGGTGTGCCGCACGCCGCCGCCTCGAGGGCCACGAGGCCGAACGACTCCGAGCGGCTGGGCACCAGGCAGACGTCCGCGGCGCGGTAGTAGGTCGAGAGCAGGTGGTGCGGCTGGGGTGGGGTCCAGTGGATGCGGTCGGCCACGCCGAGATCAGCGGCCAGCTTCTGCACCCGCTCGACCTCGAGATGGCCCTCGGCGCCGCTGGCGCCGCCGACCACCACCAGCACGGCATCGGGATGGGCCAGCGCGGCGAGGGTGCGTACCGCCACGTCGACCCCCTTGAGGGGCTGGATGCGACCCACGAACAACAGGACGGGCTCATCGCCGAGGCCGAGGGCGGCGCGCGCCCCCCGCTGATCGCCCGGCGAGAAGAAGGCGTGGTCGACCCCGGGCGGGACGATCTCGATGCGGCTGGGGTCGGCGCCGTAGAGCTGGGTGAGCTGGGAGGCCTCGGCCGTGCAGGAGGCGAGGATGGCGTCCGAGCAGCCGATGACCTCGGTCTCGGCCTGGATGCGCCGGTCGGGCTCGGGGTCGCCCGTCTCGGCCTTCACCCGGGCGAGGGTGTGGAAGGTGGACACCAGGGGCAGGTCGAGGGCGTGCTTGATGCGGTGCCCGGCCACGCCCGACAGCCAGTAGTTGGCGTGGAGGGTGCCGATCTCACCGGCCGCGGCGACGTGCTCGGCCACACGGTCGGCGAACTCGTCGACCACGCCGGGCAGCTCCTCTTTCGACAGGCCCACCGGCCCCGCGGGGACGTGCACCACCCGGAACCCGGGCTCGACGTCGACCACGTCGGGCAGGTCGTCGCTCCAACGGCGGACGTACACGTTGCAGGCCACCCCGGCCTGGGCCAGCGACCCCACCAGCTCGCGCACGTAGACGTTCATGCCACCGCTGTCACCGGACCCCGGCTGGGCCAGCGGGGACGTGTGCAGGGAGAGGACCGCTACGTTGGCCACGGAAGCCCCAACACCACAGGCATCGCTGGGATTCCTGCCTCGCTCTCAGGCTTCGAGCTCGGGCGGGCCCGTCTTCTGGCGGAACGACTCGTAGATGTGCACGAGCGTCTTCTTCTGGTCCTCGGTGATGTAGGGATCACGGCGGATCTCGGCCACGAGGTCGGGGTCGCCGTCGGGCTCGTCGAGGATGCCGGCCCGGATGTAGAGCTCCTCGGAGGAGATCTCGAGGGCCCGGGCGATCTGGCGCAGGATGTCGGCCGAGGGCTTGCGCATGCCCCGCTCGATCTGGCTCAGGTAGGGGTTGGACACCCCCGCCATCTCGGAGAGCTTGCGGAGGGAGAGCTGGCCGACCTTGCGCTGCTCACGGATGAACTCCCCCAGGTCGCGCCAACGCTCCTCCAGATCGTTGCGCATGGAAGAAAAGTGTACGCGACAGTCGCGAGCATCCCCCAAACGATGGCAAGCACCAGTGGCGGCGGGAGGCCGGTCAGCTCAGCAGTGAGTCGACCGTGGCCTCACCGTCGCGGTAGCGGCGCTTGATCTCGTCCTGGAGGGTGTCGATGCGCCCGTGGAGCTCGTGGCGCCGGCCCGACACCTCGGCCTCGTAGGCGCCGAGGCGCTCGGCCAGGGTGTCGAGCGCCGCGTCGTCGAGGGTGGGGAGGTCGGCCAGGTCGGCCCCCGCCACGATGGCGTCGAGGGAGGCTTCGAGCTCGGCCGGCACCACCGCGGGATCGAGGTCCTGCGGGGGGCGGCCGAGGCCGGGCCCACGGGTGTGCTCGGAGAGGATCTCCGGTAGCTGCCCGATGAGGGCCGACAGGTCGCCGGCCTCACCTCCGTCGCGGCGACGGGTGCGCTCGTGGTTGACGATGTCGAGGTGGCCCTGGGCGAGGCGGCGCAGGTACGACACGCCGTTCTCCACCCGTTGGGCCTGGTCGCGCATCGAGCGCACCTCGTCCAGGTCCTTGTCCCCCAGGTCGGCCACGTAGCCCGGGTCGAGGACCTCCGCGAGGGTGGTCATGAGCCGATGACGATCTCCCACCCGCCGAGGAACAGCAGGCCCCAGACCACGAACCCGGCGATGATCGTGTTGCGGTGCTTGTCGAACACGTTCTTGTTGAAGCCGTTGTCGAGGCCGCCGAGCAGGCCGAGGGCGCTCAGCTCGATGAAGCCGACGATGAGGATGAAGATCCCCCAGGCGCCGAACAGCACGCCGCCGTTGGGGTCGGCGTAGGCGTTGGAGAAGTGGCTCGTGAAGAGCATGAAGAACAGCATCGGGATGGAGAACAGGGCGTTGGCGCGAGAGGCCCGGGCGGCGCGCTTGGCCGCGTTGGGCTGCTCGGGGTCGCCCTGGCCGCCGGCGAGCTTGTCGCGCTCGGAGGCGATGACCACCTTCTGGTTGCGCCAGATGATGCCCCACACGTTGAGGAACATGATGGTGCCGAGGATGGCGCCCCAGGCGATCGAGGTGCCCTGCGGGGCGGCGAAGTAGTCGGCGAAGTTGGGGCCGAGGTTCTTCTGGATGCCCAGGATGATGATGCCGGTCGCGAAGGTGAGGGCGGCGGCCCAGCGGAACCACCACAGGGCCCGCCACGTGAGCTTGTCGAAGGCCTCGCCGCGGGCGGCAGGGCTGAGCTCGGCGTAGGCCGGCACCTGGACGAAGTTGAAGAAGTAGAGCAGGCCGATCCAGGTGATTCCGCCCAGCACGTGGAACCACCGGAAGAGCACCTCGAAGCCCGTGTAGACGTCGCCGAACGACTTGATGATGACCATCTGCGTGTTGCCTCCCAGATCCCCTCGGATGTGGGCGAGACCTTATCGCCCGCGCGAGGTCAGGTACTGCTGGAGGCCGAAGGCCCAGACGGGACCGAGCAGGAGCAGCGAGTCGAGGCGGCGCAGGGCGGGGGCGCGGGCGTCGGCGCGGGGCAGGATGGCCGACCCCATGAGCTGTCCGAGGGGGCACAGCGCCGCCGCCACCGCACCGAACAGGACGATCTCGTAGCCCTGGAACGGGGCGAGGTGCACCACGGCCATGGCGAAGGTGAACACGGCGATCCCGGCGATGCCGGCGAGGGGGCCCTCGAGGTGGTTGCTCGACCCCGAGCCGATGAGGAAGTCACCCATCTCGTACACGCACACCAACACGATGAGGGCCACGAAGCCGCCGAGGTCGATGCGATAGGTGAGGGCCGGTGAGGCCGCGGCGACACCCAGGAAGAGGCCGCACTGGAGGGTGATGCCGACCGAGCCCAGGTAGTTGCGACGGGTGCCCTCGGTGGAGAACCCGGCCAGGAGCGCCAGGGGGATGGCTCCGAGGGCCACCAGGCCCACCGGCGCGAACCCGAAGGCCGAGGCGACGCCCATGCCGCCGGCGATGGCGCCGGCGGTGTACTCCTCGGCGTTGGCGCCCCACGTCTTCCAGGCCCGGACCGCCTGCCAGGCCCCCAGCGCCGCGACCGCCCCGTAGAGGGCGGCGAGGCCGGTCTCCTGGCCCAGGGTGGCCAGGCCGATGAGGATGGCCCAACCGATGCCGAGGCGGACCTTCGGGCCGTTGATGTCGTAGGTGATGAGAAAGCGGGTGGGCGGACGCGATCGCATCTTGTTGATGCGGCGCTGCTTGCGGGTGGGCTTCTTCACCTTGCCCGACTTCGTGACGCGGGTGCCGGGCGGCGCGCCCGGCGGCGGCGCCGGGCGGGCCGCCTTGCCCGACCGGGTGCCCTTGGTGGGCGCGGTGCCCCTGGTCGACCCGGAGGCCTTCGTCGCCTTGGTGGCCTGCGTCGCCTTCGTCGGGGACGCGGCCTTGGCGGCCTTGGTCGGCTCGGCCATCACGCCCCGCCGCTGACGGGAGGCAGCACAGCCACCTCGTCGGAGGGGCCGACCGCCTCGGCGCCCACCACGGGCTCGCCGTTCAGCCACACGCGGCTGTCGGCGAGCACGGCGGTGAAGCGGTCGCCGTAGCGGGCCCGGGCCTCGGCCAGCACGTCGTCCACGGTGGCGCCGGGGACGTCGTCGCGACCGGTGCCCGCGGCCTCACGGGCGGCGGCGAAGAGGCGGAGCACGGCCACGCGTTCTACCGCACCCGGCGCAGCGTCGGACAATCCATGCCGGGACGATCGTACGTGCTGGCGACCGATACCTTCGGTTCCATGCTGCGATTGCTCCTCGTCCGCCACGGCCAGTCGGAGTGGAACGCCGACGGCCGCTGGCAGGGGCAGGCCGACCCGCCCCTGTCGGACCTGGGTCGCCTCCAGGCGCGGGCGGCGGGCGCCTCGATCGGTGCGGTCGACGCCGTCGTGGCCTCGCCCCTCGAGCGCGCCTTCCTCACCGCCAGCGCCATCAGCGAATCCGTCGGCGTGGGCCCCGTGCTCGTCGACGCCGATCTCATGGAGCGCCACGCGGGCGACTGGCAGGGCCTCACCCGCACCCAGATCGAGGAGCAGTACCCGGGCTACCTCGACGACACCGGCGACGACCGGCGGCGGCCGCCCGGCTGGGAGCACGACGACGTGCTGCTCGAGCGCGTGCTCCGGGCCATCGACCGGATCGCCACCGACCTGGCCGGCGCCGACGACGTGGTGGCGGTCACCCACGGCGGGGTCATCTACGCGGTCGAGCGCCACCTCGGGGCCGACTTCCAGCGCATCCCCAACCTCGGGGCGCGCTGGGTCGCCATCGGCGAAGACGGCCGCCTCACCCTCGGCGAGCGCCTGCTGCTGATCGACCCCGACGAGGTGCTGGTGACCAACCCCGGCCAGATCTAGACGTACGGCGGCGGCGCCCCGTCGTCGGGGTCCTCGAGGTCGGCGGCGTCGGCCACATCCTTGGCCACGTCGGCCACATCGGCGCTGGTCGCTTCCTCGGCGTCGGCGTCGGCGGGCTCCTCGGGCTCGACCGGCGACGCCGCCTCGAACCGGGGGGCCGTGCCGGGGAGCGTGGTGGCGAGGGGGTGGTTCGCGCAGCGGCGAGCGACCGGGTCGGCCTCGAGCACGTCGTCGGCGAGGTCGGCGGTGCACACCTCGCACGTGCCGTACGTGCCGTCGTCGAGCCGGCGCAGGGCCGAGTCGACCCCGTCGAGGTCGGCTGCCATGGCGTCGAGGTCGACGTCGAGCGCGACGCTGTCGACGATGGCCTGGGCGGCCAGTACGACACCGGCCTCTTGGTCATGCGTCGGCTCGTCCACGCCGTCAGACTAGGGGCCATGACCGACGCCCTCGCCCATCCGGACCGCCGCGCCGAGTGGGACGCCCTCCGGGACGCCCACCTCCGCGCCCGGGACGTCCGCCCGCCCAGCACGGCTCGCGGGGTGCACCACGTGGCCCTGCTCTGCGCCGACGTGGAGCGCACCATCGACTTCTACCAGGGCCTCCTCGAGTTCCCCCTGACCGACCTGTTCCAGAACCGGGACTACAAGGGCAGCACCCACTTCTTCTTCGACATCGGCAACGGGAACACCGTCGCCTTCTTCGACTTCCCCGGCCTCGACCTCGGCCCCTACGCCGAGGTCCTCGGCGGCCTGCACCACCTGGCCATCTCGGTCGAGCCCGCCAACTGGGACCGCCTGAAGGCCAAGCTCGACGACGCCGGTGTCCCGTACCAGCACATCAGCGGCACGAGCATCTACTTCAACGATCCCGACGGCACCCGCCTCGAGCTCATCAGCGACCCCCTCGGCCACATGTACGGCGCCGACGTCCTGTAACCGGCCCCGCTCCGCACCTGCTTGAATCTCGCGCCATGCGAGCTGCTGTGCTGGAGACGCCGAACGAACCGCTGGTGATCGCGGAGGTGGACGTCGAGGACCCCCGCCCCGGCGAGGTCGCCGTGCGGGTGCACGCCTGCGGCGTGTGCCACTCGGACCTGAGCGCCGTGAACGGCACCTTCCCGATGCCGCTGCCCGTCGTGTTGGGCCACGAGGCCGCCGGCGTGGTCGAGGCTGTCGGCCCCGGCGTGACCCGCCTGGCCGTCGGCGACCACGTGGTGCTCACGCCGTCGCCGTCCTGCGGGCACTGCTACTGGTGCGTCCGGGGCGAGCACGCCATCTGCGCCGACCTGATCGGTCTGTTCACCGCCACGTTCCCCGACGGCTCGACGCGACTGTCCCGGGGCGACGAGACCGTCTACCGGGGCCTCAACGTGGGCGCGTTCGCCGAGGTCGTCATCACCCAGGAGGCGGGGGCCATCAAGATCGACCGGGAGATCCCGCTCGACATCGCCTGCGTGGTGGGCTGCGCCGTGCAGACCGGCGTCGGCGCGGTGCTCAACACCGCCCAGGTGGAGGAGGGCGCCACCGTCCTCGTGATGGGCCTCGGCGGCGTGGGACTGTCCGTGGTACAGGGTGCCCGCCTGGCGGCCGCCGCCCGGGTGATCGCCGTCGACCCGCTGGCCGAGCGCCGGGACACCGCGCTGCGCCTCGGGGCGACCGACGTGCTCGACCCGACCGAGAGCGACGTGGTGGCGGCCGCGCTCGACCTGACCGGGGTGGGCGTCGACTACGCGTTCGAGGCGGCCGGGAAGGGCGCCCTCGCCGCGGCGTGCGTGAACGCCACCCGGTCCGGCGGCACGACCGTCCTCGTGGGCGCTCCGGGCCTCGACGAGAACCTCGAGCTGGGGCCGGCGGTCATCTTCGGCTCGTCCGAGAAGAAGCTGCTCGGCTGCATCCTCGGCAGCTCGCACGCCCCGCGCGACCTGCCCCGCTACCTCGACCTCTGGCGAGCGGGCCGCCTGGACCTCGAGGCGCTGATCACCGGGACGCGACCGCTCGACGAGATCAACGAGGCCTTCGCCGACCTCACCGCCGGCGCCGGCGTGCGCACCGTCCTCACGATGTAGCGGCGGGCTTCCCCCGGTCCCTCACCGGGGTGAGCCCGGCGTGCCGTCGAGGCCGAGCAGCGCCGGCAGGTCGACCATGTCGTCGAACACGATCCTGCCCGGCCCCGCCAACCACTCGGCGGGGGTGAGGCCGCCGGCGTACCCGAACGCCGCCATGTCCGCCGCCCGCGCCGCCTCGACGCCGTAGCGGCTGTCCTCCACCACCGCGCACCGACCGGGATCGTGACCCATGGCCGAGGCGGCGTGCAGGAAGAGGTCCGGGGCGGGCTTGCCGTTGGCCACCTCGGTGGCGCTGAAGATGCGCCCGGCGAAGCGGTCGTGCAGGCCCGTCAGCCCCAAGGTGACGGCCATCTTGTCGTGGGTGCCGCTCGACGCCACGCACGTGGCCACCCCGGCGGCGTCGAGCTGGTCGAGCGCGGCGGCCACGCCGTCCACCGAGGTGAGCTCGGCGTGGAAGGCCTCGTGCAGGTGGGATCGGTAGCGCTCGTCCCACTCGGGCACGGGACGGCCGAGCGCGGCCTCGATCTCGGCCTTCATGTGGGCGTCCGATCGCCCGACGAAGCGCTCGAGCACGTCGTCCTCGCTCACGGGCCAACCGAGCTCGGTGATGAGACGGGCCTCGACCCGCACGCTGAGGCGCTCGCTGTCGACCAGCACCCCGTCGCAGTCGAAGATGACCAGGTCGGGCGGCACCCGGGCGACCATACCGCTGGGTGCGACACCGTTGTCGCTGTCCCACTGCCGACACGAGGGGTACCGTCGCGCCATGCGACGCACCTCCCGTGGTTCGGTCACCTGGCGCCTCCTGGCCCTCGCCCTGGCCGCCGCGCTGGCGCTCGGCGCGTGCGGCGGCGACGACGACGGTGGCGACGACGACGCCACCACCACGACCACTGAGGCCGGCGACGCCTCGACCACCACCACCGGCGGCGGGGGTGGCGGCTCGACCACCACCGCTGCTGCCGGCGACGCGACCACCGCCACCACGGCGGGCGCCTCTTCCGAGGGCGACGCGGCGCTGGACGACCTCGCCGCCCAACTCGGCGACGCCGACCTCGGGTGCGACACCGTCTCGGGCCAGCGGGACGCCGACGGCGCGCAGGGCGCCGCACAGTGCGACCTCGCCACGGAGAACCCGGCCTACCTCTACACCTTCGACGACAATGACCAGCGCGACGCCTTCATCGACGGCGGCGGCGTCATCGACTGCACCTTCATCTTCGGCAGCGGGCTGTCCTTCGACTACGTGGTGGCCGACAAGGTCGTGATCCGCCCCGACGACAACGCCGACGCCGACGCACTGGCCGACGCGGTCGACGGCGAGGTGCGCTCGATCAGCTGCGAACTGCCCGACCAGGGCTGACGAGCGACCCGGGGCGAGCGACAGCCGACAGGCTCAAGGCACGACGACCGGCACACACGTGCCGAGCGGCTGGTCCTCACCCTCGCCCACGTTCTGCGCCACCGCGCAGGCCGTGTAGTTCCCGGTCCCGACGGCCACCTGGGCCACGAACCCGTGGTCCGGCCCGCCGGCGAAGCCGAGGGCGCCCTCGATGTCGGGTCGGGGCTGGTCGGCGACCACGGTCTGGGTGACGGAGCCGACGGTCACCTCCACCTCGATGGGCTCGGCGCCCACCGACGGGTCGGCGGCCCAGCCCCGCACCTCGACGGTGCCGGCGCTCACGACGGTGGCGCTCTCGACCGCGCCGACGGGGAAGCCACCGGCCTGCACCTCGACCTCCTCGCAGCCGAGCGACCGGCCCTCGGCCGACGCGCAGACGGTGTGGGTCCCCGCCGGCACCTCGATGGTGTCCTCGAAGGCGTGCGTCGTCTCGGTCCGACCGATCGCCTCGGCGATGTCGATGCGCTCGCGGTCGGCCAGGGTCCGGCCCACCTCCTCACCGTCGACGGTGAAGGTGATCTCCAGCGGGTCGCTCGCCTGGGGGACCGAGTCCGCCCAGCCGTAGAGCGTCGCCTGGCCCGGGCCGGGCACCGTGACCGCGGCCAGAAAGCCGACGCCGTCGTCGGCGAGGACGGCGAAGTTGTCGATCCAGCGCCAGTCGAGCACGCGCTCTCCCGGGCTGACGGCCACCATCTCGGCCGGCGTGGCCACCAGGCGCAGGCGTCCGGAACCCTCGCCGAAGCGCAGCAGGTAGGACGCGGCGGCGCTGCCGGATCCCTCGCTGATGCCGATCACGCCGTTGTGCTCGCGGGTCTCGGCGCCGACGACCACGTCGACCGGGCGGTCCGGGCTCGGGTCGGCCACGGCCGCCACGAAGCGCTGGACGGCGAGGGCGTCCTCGCCCGCTCGGGCCCACGACCGCAGCGACACGAACTGTCCCGCGGCGAGCACCACGACGAGCGCGACGCCGGCGACGACGGCCGCCGCCCGGAGGTGCTGCCACACGAGCTGCAGCACCCCGACCAGCACCATGGCCGCGCCTATGGACGAGACCGCCAGCAGGCGGTCCTGCATGCCGATGCCCTCCTGGCCGAGGCCGAGGTTGAGGATGGCCAGCGAACCGAGGGCGATGACGAGGAGCCCCCAAAGGACCAGCACGGGCCCGTCCTCCCTGTCCCGGCGCCCGACCAGCCAGGCGACGATGGCGACCACCACTCCGACGAGGACGAGGTCGCCCAGGTAGTGCACCAGTCGCGTCGGGCCGCCGGCGGTGCCGAGCAGGCCGTCGCTGAACAGCGCCCGCCACACCAGGGCCAGGCCGGGCACGTCCCAACGAGGGTCGGTGAGCGGGTCGAGCGCCACCCACCCGGTGGCCAGCACGACGAGCCCGCCCATCACGGCCCGGGGCTGCCACCCCAGCGGTCGGGACGACGGCAACAGGACCACCGCAGCGAGCGCCGCCGGCGCGGTGAGCTCGTAGGACAGCACGGACAGGGCGAGACAGGCACCGGCCACCACCCAGCGGCCGTTGGTGAGGGCGAGGATGCCGCCGAGCAACAGGAGCAGGGCGACCACCGTCGGCGCCGTGGCCGACCACACGGTGAGGGTGTTGTGATTGGCGGCCAGCACCCACACGCCGGCCACGAGCAGCGCCGTCTGCGAGCGGAAGAACCGGCCGAGCACGAGGTACAACAGGACGGCCGCGCCGGCGTTGAGCGCGGTGATGACAGCGAAGAGCACGAGCGGGTGGGGCCCGACGGCCCCGTAGAGCACGGTGTCCACCAGCCAGGCCACGGGCCGACCCCACTGGAGCGTGGGTGCGGCCTCGCCGACGCCGTTCACCTCGATGGCGGCGAGGATGCTCCAGTCGTCGAGGATGAGCTGTGGCCCGAGCGCCACGTAGACGAGGCCACGGAGCGCCACCAGCCCCAGCAGGGCGGCGACGGCGCGGAGCGACACCGCGGCACGCGAGAAGGGGTCGACGCTCCGGTGGAAGAGCCGATCCGCCGGCCACCACCGACCGTCGGGCCCCGCGATCTCCCCCGCCTCGGCCCGCTCGGCCTGCTCCAGCACGAGCGCCGACGCTAGTGCCCCCGGTGGGATTCGAACCCACGATCTTCGGATTAAAAGTCCGCTGCCTTGACCAGCTTGGCTACAGGGGCGCAACTGCGAGCGTAGGCGGCGGCCGCCGGAGCCACGAAGGCCCTGCCCCGCCGGCGAGCGCCCGGTACGGCATGATCTCGGTCCGGCACCCAGGCGGAGGAGAACCGGCGACATGGGCCACAACCACACGGCGTTCGCACCCGAGGACGTCGAGGACGCCCGACGGGGTGCCCCCGCCACCAGCCTCCAGCCCTGGGGAGAGGGGCGAAGGCTGGAGTTCCTCGGATCGAGCTTCGTGAGCGCCTTCCTCACCGCGCTGCCCGCCTACGACGACTACATCTTCAACGTCTGTCGAGGTGAGATGCGACCCGGTCGATTCGGGATGGTGGCCCACCTGCTCGAGGAGCTGCCCGCGACCGATGGCCAGATCGACGGTGGCGGCACCTTCTACGGCACCCGAGTCACCACCAAGCGCGGCTTGGGGTCGTTCTTCGGCTTCGAGAAGGAGCGCCCGCAGGAGCCCTTCGCCGCCAACGCCGCGTGGGCGCCGACGACCGCCGCGATCCTCCGGGTGCCCGAGCTCGCACTGCAACCCCGCGTGACGCTGGAGGTCGAGTCGGGGTTCCTGAACTTCGGAGGCGGCCGCGACCTGGGGCCTGCGGGCGTGCCCGGTTGGCGCCTGCACGCCAGCGACTGGGTGTCCGACGAGCTCGCCGCGGCGGTGACGGGTGCGGCCCGGCCCCTCGCCGGGCTCGGGGCCACCTGGGGCCGCGTGCTGCTCGACCATGGACGGCTCGCGGTCATCCGCAACGGCTTCGTCGCCGATGCCGGCAGCCTCGACCACCTCGTGGCCACCGCGGTGGCCGTCGCCGACGCCCTCGTGGCCACAGCGCCCCTCCCCGCGGGCACGCCACCGTGGTGCCAGCCGATGGAGCACGAGACCGCAGCGTTCCGCGAGGGGGCCGGGCAGTTCGGCATGGCCCTCGCCGACCCCGTCGATCTGCACCGCACCCACCGCCACCTGCCCTTCCCCGGGCGGGCCCACGGCCTCCTCACCGGCCCGCTTCCCGGCAGCAGCGCGACCGGCCACCTCGCCTTCGCCGTGCAGGGCGGGCGCACCTCGGGCACCTACCGCACCGTGGTCATCGCGCCGGCGGCGCCCGGTGCCGCCACCCCGCTCGGCGGCACCGTCCACAAACCGACGGACCAGTACGTGGAGGTGGCCGACGGCCTGGCCGTGAGCTGGCCCCGGGTCCGCTCGGTGGGCCGGCTCGAGGCGGTCGAGAAGTCCGCCGCCGGCGTCACCACCCTCCGCGACCTGGGTCTCGCCGCGCTCTGATCTGATGTGGTCCCGGAAGCTCCGGGTCCGGAGGCTCAGGTACCGCTGAGCGCCGCCACGAGGGGGGCGAAGGCGCGGGCGTGGTCGCCGGGGACCACCACGTAGGAGTAGCCCCAGCGGTCCCGGCGGCGGTTGAGCTCGTCGGTGAGCGAAGCCACGTTGCCGATCAGCGTCATCGGCGAGGACAGCAGCTCCTCCCCGCTGGCCGCGCCGAAGAGCGGCGCGATCTGCTCGGCGAAGCCGACCGGGTCGTCGGTGAGCTCCGCCGCCGCCACCCAGGCGTTGAGCTCGAGGTCATCGAAGCGCTCGCCGGCGCCCTCGCGCACCCACTCGAGCTTCTGGTCGATGCGGTCGGCCTGGGCGTCGCGGGCGGCGTCGGCGTCGATCTCGCCGGAGTGGATCGACGGGTTCACGCCGACGATGTCGGCGAACGCTCCGGCGAACCGCAGCACGCGGGGCGCACCGCCGCCGATGATCACGGGCGGCCCGCCGGTGGTGTGCGGCGCCGGGCTGCCGACCAGGCCGGTGATCTCGTAGTGCTCGCCCGAGAAGTCGACCGGCTCGCCCGACCACAGCGCCTTGAGCACGGTCGCGTGCTCGATCATGCGGTCGACCCGCACGCCGGGGCGGTCCATGGGGATGCCGGTCTGCGTGTAGTCGACCGCCTTCCAGCCGGCGCCGAGCCCCACCTCGATGCGACCCTCCGAGAGCAGGTCGATGGTGGTCAGCTCCCGGGAGACGATCGCGGGGTGGCGGAAGTCGCAGTCGAGCACCAGCGGCGCCACCTTCAGCGTGGTGGTGGCGGTGACCGCCGCGGCCATCGCCGTGAGCGGCCCCATCCCCGAGTCGACGTGGTCGGGCACGAAGAGGGTCGAGTACCCGAGGGCCTCGAGCTCACGGACGCTCTCGGTCCAAGAGCAGCCGTCGAAGGCCTGGTTGAGCTGGACGCCGAATCGGAACCGTCGGGGGTGGGCCATGTGGCCACGCTACGACAGGACGCGGACGGAGCCGGAGACCGGATCGAGCTCGATGGTGGCGCCGTCGGGGATCAGGGCCAGCGCCTCGGCCGTGCCCACGAGCGCCGGCAGCCCCAGCTCGCGGGCGATCACCGCAGCGTGCGACAACGGGCCACCTTCCTCCGTGATCACGCCGCCGGCGAGGGCCAGCACCGTGTTCCAGGCCGGCGCCGTCCCCGCGGTGACGATCACGTCACCGGGCTGGAAGCGGGTGAGGGCGTCGACGGGGTCGGCAGCCACACAGGCACGGCCGATGACGGGGCGGTCGCCGATCCCGACCCCCTCCAGTGGGGGACGCTCCCCGGGCGGGGTGGTGCCCAGATCACGGATGGCGATCAGCCCGCGCCCCATCAGCCGCATGGCCGGCGGCAGCGCCTCCAGGGGCAGCGCCAACTCGGGGCCGAGCACCGCGGGCGCGCCCTCGGCGGAGAGACGGCGGCGCTCGTCAGCCCGCGCCGCCAGCGTCTCGCCCGACACACCCGCCTCGGTTCCCGGCGCCGCGGCCACCATCGCGGCGAGCTCATCGACGGTGGCCTCCACGGCGAGGTCTCGCCGTTCCAGGACCCGACGGTCGACGAGGCGATCACCCACCGCCAGCATCGACCGACGGAGCAGACCCACCGGCCACGCCGCGGTGAGCAGGCCGTTGTCGTCACGAACGCCGTAGGTGGCCCGGGCGTCGGCGAGGCGGACCTCCCACTCGGCGAGGTCGGCGGCCGGCACCCGGGCCCGCACCGCCGCCTCGGCCTCCGCGACCGCCTCCTCGTCGATGGCTTCACGAGCGGGAGCCGGCGACCGCTCGGGCAGCTCGCACGAGGCCCGCTCGTCGAGGTCGTAGCCCGACACCAGTGCCCAGTCGGGCAGCCCCGAGGCTCCGGTCGACGCGGGGGACGCGCCCACGAGCAGCGCAGCCGCCGTGTTGGCGTCGATGCCCCAGTCGCCGGACCGGGCGAGGTAGATCGACGTCGGCGCGAGATCCGTGCCGTGGAGGCGGAAGTGGGTGAGGTACCCGCGGCCGGCGTTCTCCCGGCAGGCGCGCACGTGGGCGACGAGCTCGACGTCGGTGAGCGCGGCAGGGTCGACCGACGCGAGCGCGGTGTTGCGGGCCACCCAGTCCGGGCGCTCTTCGGCGTACCAGCGCCCCGCCTCGGCCAACCAGATGCGCTCCGCGAGGGCGGCGCGAGAGGCCCGGGCCCGCCGACGAAACGGGGGCGCCAGCCGGACCGCCAGCCAGAGCAGGGGTGCCGGCGGGAGGCGATCCGTGTACGGGCCGAGGAGCGGCTGGGCCGCGATGAACACCCGGCCGTGCACGAAGCGGGGCTCGATGGTGCGGGCGGGTAGGCCGTAGCGGGCGAAGTACTCCGCCTCCCCGGCGACCATGCCCTCGGTCAGCAGCCCCTGGAACTCAGGGGTCAGGGCGCGTGGGAAGTGATCGTGAAGGCCTCGCCACTCGCCCTTGTCGGGCGCCTCCCACGTGAGGTCCATACCGCCGCCTCGTCCAGTGTCGCCCGGTGCAACCCCCGATGACCGGGGCCGCCCCCGATCGTCCCATGGGCCACCCAGGTACGCCACCTCATCATCTGTCATACCAGGTGACAGAACTTTGCCGACGTGTCACACTGGTCCGGTGCAAGTGATCACGCTCGGAACCGGAAGCCCCATCCCCGACCCGAACCGGGCGGGGCCCGCCACCCTGGTGCGGGCCGCCGGCCGCGACCTGCTCTTCGACTGCGGGCGCGCCGTGCTGATGCGCGCCGCGGCCGTCGGCAGCGGTCCGGCGCAGTTCCACACGGTGTTCCTCACCCACCGCCACAGCGACCACATCACCGACCTCAACGACGTCATCACCATGCAGTGGGTGATGAGCTTCGGCCCCACGCCGCTGCGCATCGTCGGCCCCGAGGGCACGCAGGTCCTCATCGACAAGACCCTCGACATGCTCACCGAAGACATGGGCTACCGCATCGCCCACCACGAGTCCCTCCAGTACCAGCCCACCGTCGAGGTCACCGAGGTCTCCGACGAGGTGGTGGTCGACGAGGACGGCATCCGCATCGTGGCCGCCCCCACCGAGCACTCTCCCGTGAAGCCCACCGTCGGCTACCGCATCGAGGCCGACGGCAAGGCCGTCGTCATCGCCGGCGACACCATCCCCTGCGAGGGCCTCGACCGACTCTGCGCCGGCGCCGACCTGTACGTCCAGACGGTCGTGCGAGAGTCGGTGGTGCGCCAGATCCCCGCCCCCCGCCTCCAGGACGTGCTCGACTACCACTCCTCCATCGAGCAGGCCGCCGACACGGCACAGCGCAACGGCGTGAAGTCCCTCGTGATGACCCACCCCGTCCCCGGCGTCGCCCCCGGCACCGAGCAGGAGTGGATCGACGAGGCCCAGGCGGTCTTCGCCGGCGAGGTGACCCTCGCCAGCGACCTCGACACCTACACCCTGTAGAGCATCTGACCCCTCCTCACCAGGCGTAGGGTCTCCCCCGATGGGGGGAGATCGACCGGCGCCGGTGCGCCTCGACGACTTGGCCGCGCCGCGCTTCCCGGACCACATCGTCGAGATCCTGGCGTCGGTCGGACCGATCGCCGCCGAGCTCGAGCTGAAGCCGACGGCGCTGATGGACGCCGCCGCCGCCGCGACCGGCCTGGACGACTTCGGGGACACCCGCTTCCTCGAGCCGCTGGCCCTGCTCTGCGACGAGCTGACGAACGACGCCGGCCTCAGCCCCATGGGCCTGGTCTCGCAGCACACGCTCTTCACCCAGCTGCTGGCCAACCGCCTGTTGGTCGAGCACGAGATCGGTCGCCACCCCGAGATCCTCGACGTGCCCGTCGAGGCACCCATCATCATCGCCGGCCTGCCCCGGACGGGGACCACCCACCTCCACAACCTCTTGGCCGCCGACCCGCGCCTGCGCTCGCTGCCCTACTGGGAGTCCCTCGAACCGGTGCTGGCCGACGCCGAGCGGGCGACCCCCGACGGCCCTCCCCCGGACCCCGATCCCCGTCGGGCCCGCACCGACGCCGCGCTCGGGTTCGTGAACGAGGCCATGCCCCACTTCGTGCGCATGCACGAGATGACGACCGACCACGTGCACGAGGAGATCCAGCTGCTGGCCCTGGACTTCTCGACGATGCTCTTCGAGACCTCCGTCCCGCTCCCCCGCTACCGGGACTGGTTCGACGCGTCCGACCAGACCGAGACCTACCGCTACCTGCGCCGGGTGCTCCAGGTCTGCACCTACCTCCGCCACCGCGACGAGGGGGCATCCACCCGGTGGGTGCTCAAGTCACCCCAGCACCTGGCCCAGTTCGGCCCGCTACGCACCGTCTTCCCCGACGCCACCTACGTCGTCACCCACCGCGAGCCCGTGGCCGTCACCGTGTCGATGGCCACGATGGTCACCTACAGCGTGCGCCTCGCGGTCGAGTCACCCGACCCCGCCGCCGTCGGCGACTACTGGTCGGGCCGGGTGGAGCACCTCTTGCGGGCCTGTGTACGCGACCGAGACCTGCTCCCCGCCGACCAGACCCTCGACGTGCGTTTCGACGACTTCATGGCCGACGACCTGGCCATGGCCCGGCAGGTCGAGGACCTCGCCGGCCTCCCGGCCGACGCCGCCGCGACCGCGACCGCGGCCATCGCCGACTACGTCACCACCCACCCCCGGGGCCGCCACGGCACCGTCCAGTACGAGCCCGAGACCCTCGGGATCGACCCCGCCGAGCGGGCGGAGGCCTTGGCCTTTTACCGCGACCGCTTCGGCGTCTGAGCGCCCCACACAGGCACCACCAGCCCCTCGACCTGCAACGGTGTCTGACACCGTTGCAGGTGGTTAGACCAGGTCAGGTGAGGTCGAGGCCGAGCATGCGGATGGCGTTGCCCCGGACGATCTTGTGGACGACGTCGGCGGGGAGGTGTCCCATCATCTTCTCCGCCACCTCCTTGGTGTGGGGCCACGTCGAGTCGGTGTGGGGGTAGTCGGTCTCGAAGGTGATGTTGTCCACGCCGACGGCCTCGAGGGAGTCGAGGCCGTGCTTGTCCCGGAAGAAGCAGCCGTAGATCTGGCGGTAGTAGTAGGTGGACGGCGGCTCGGGGATGACGTCGCGCACGCCGCCCCACGCCCGGTGCTCCTCCCACACGTCGTCGGCCCGCTCGAGGATGTAGGGGATCCAGCCGATCTGGCCCTCCGAGTAGGCGAGGATCAGCTCGGGGTGGCGCACCAGCACGCCGGAGAAGAGGAAGTCGCTCATCGAACTCATGGCGTTGCCGAAGCTGAGCGTCGCCGCCACCGCCGGCGGGGCGTCGGGTGACGTGGCGGGCATCTGCGACGACGAGCCGATGTGCATGCAGACGACCGTGCCGGTGTCCTCGCAGGCCTGGAAGAAGGGCTCCCAGTAGCCGCTGTGCAGGGTGGGCAGGCCGAGCTTTGCGGGGATCTCGCTGAAGGTGACCGCCCGCACACCGCGCTCGGCGTTGCGGCGCACCTCGGCGGCGGCGAGCTCGACATCCCAGAGCGGGACGATGGTCAGCGGGATGAGGGCGCCGCCCGAGTCGCCGCACCACTCCTCGACCATGAAGTCGTTGTAGGCGTACACGCAGGCCTCGGCCAGCTCCTTGTCCTGGGCCTCGGCGAAGGTCTGGCCGCAGAAGCGGGGGAACGTCGGGAACGACAGCGACGCCTCGACGTGGTTGGCCACCATGTCCTCGACCCGGGCCTTGGGCTCGTAGCAGCCGGGGCGCATCTCGTCGTAGGTGATGGGCGAGAGCGTCATGTCGTCGCGCTCGAAGCCCACGGAAGCGACGTGGCGCTTGTGGGGGAACATCTTCCCCTCGTAGAACCAGATGTCACACGCCGGGGCGTCGTCGGCCAGCTCGTACTCGTAGGTGGTGCCGCTGACGTACTTCAGCCCGGCGAGGCCATGGCGCTCGACGTAGGGCGCCCGGTCCTTGAACTTGGCGGGCAGCCACTCCTGCCAGAGGTGCGGCGGCTCGACCACGTGGTCGTCCACACTGACGATCAGGGGGATCTCGGTCGGCTCGGTCACGTCGCTCACGGGGTCCTCGCTCTCTGACCACCCGGTTTCTGACGACCCGTCAGATTCGCTCCCACCCTACCCCTCGCCATCAACCACCGGTGTGGTCGGGCCGATAGGTCACCGTGACCGATGTTGCCGACGAGACGCGTCCCGCCTCCGACCCCGAAGCCGCCCCCGCTGGCCTCGATCCGAGCACACCGATCGGGGGTCAGGCCGTGGTCGAGGGGGTGATGATGCGAGGGCCCCACTGCTGGGCCGTCGCCGCCCGCCGCCCCGACGGAACCATCACGACAACGGACGAGCTCGTCCCCACTTGGGCGCAGAAGCCCAAGGGCGTCCCGGTGGTCCGGGGTGCGTTCGCCCTCGTCGAGACCATGGCCCTCGGCCTGAAGGCCCTGAAGTGGTCGGCGTCGGTCGAGCGGGGTGAGGAGGACGGCGAGCAGGCCAGCAACCGCTCGCTGGCCATCACCACCGTCGTGACCCTGGCCGTGTTCGTGGCCATCTTCGCGGTCGTGCCCGCCGCCATCGCCCACGCCATCGCCGACCGGCTGCACGACAACACCGCGGTGTTCATCCTCTCGGAGGGGGTGCTGCGCCTCGGCCTCTTCCTCGGCTACGTGGTGGCCATCGGCCGCTCCCCCGCCATCCGCCGCACCTACGAGTACCACGGCGCCGAGCACATGGTGATCGCCGCCTTCGAGCACGCCGAGCCCCTCACCGTCGAGGCCGCCCGCCGCTACAGCACCCGCCACGCCCGTTGCGGCACCGACTTCCTGCTGCTCGTCGTCGTCGTGGCCATCGTCGTGTTCTCGGTGTTCGGGCAGGCGTCCTGGCCGGTGCTCATCCTCAGCCGCATCATCGGCCTGCCCGTGGTGGCCGGACTGGCCTACGAGATCCTGCGCCTGGCCAAGCGTCGCCCGAACAGCCGGTTCGTGAAGGCCATCACCGCGCCGGGACTCGCCCTCCAGGCCCTCACCACCAAGCCCCCCGCCGACGACCAGATCGAGGTGGCCATCGCCAGCCTCGAGGCCGTCCTCGACGCCGAGCTCACCCTCGACCGCCCGGCCGCCTGAGACCGACCGCCTGACCCCGGACGCGACAGCGCCGCCCCCGGGAAATCCGAGGGCGGCGCCGTTCAGGACCTACGGCTGACGGTGATCAGCCGTTGTTGTCGGCGAAGTCCGAGATCAGCCCGAAGTTGGTGGAGTTGATCCGGGGGCCGCTGTTGAGCGGGGGGTTGCCGCCGGCACCGTACGAGTGGATGCCCATGCCGCACGGGCCGCCACACGACGGCCGGTTGGCCACCATGATGGGCGAGCCCGACTGGCCGCCGGCGGTGTCGAGGCCGTAGTGGATCATGTCCAGGTTGGTGCGGCTGGCCATGGTGCCCGACATCTTCCAGTGGGTGCCGAAGGGCTTGTCACCCGGGTAGCCCTCGACCCGGCCGGTCTTGCCGTCGAGCTGGTTCACGCCGGGGACCGAGAAGTAGCCGAGCCAACCCACCGTGTTGCCGATGTTGCAGTTGAGCTGCATGGCGGCCCAGTCGTGCTTCGCCTGGCCGTTGATGCGCCAGCCGGCGCGGGAGAAGACGCTCACGACGCTGCAGCCACCGAACGGGTCGTTGCCACCGTTGCGGCCGGGGAAGAACTGGGCCGACAGGATGACGGCGTTGCCGGCGGGGCTGGGGTTGAAGGCGCAGTGCCCGGAGCTGAGGATCGTGTTCTGGTCGATCAGCCAGCCGGTGCAGATGTAGTTGTCGCCGAAGGAGTCGGTGAGCTCGATCTGGCCGATGGCCCGGGCGGGGTACGCCGTGGTGTTGGTGACCTGCACGCGGCCGTCGGGGCCGATGACCGACTCGCCGCCCATGGGCTGACCCTCGAAGGTGCCGTCGGAGACCACGGTCGCCTCGGGGGCGATGCCGTTCTCGGTGGCGCCCGTGCCGGCGAAGCCTGCCGAGGTGAGCGGGCCCGACGACTCGGCGCCGGAGCCGGCAGCCGTGCCGATGGCGACGGGCACGGCTTCGTCGCCGACCTGGGCACCCGCACCGGGCACTCCGGTGAAGGTGGTGAGCGATGCGACGAGGCCGGCGACGGCCGCGCCGACGATCGCCCGCTTGGTGAACCGAGACATGTGGACCCCTCCCCGGGGAGTAGCTGAGTTGTCCACCATGTTCGCGCAGGTCGGAAGGGTGCGCACCTCACCCCCGGGTCAGCGGCCGAGGTCAGCCGCCGTTCTGGAGGGCCACCGCGGAGATGATGCCGATGCGGCCGTAGGTCATCATCGGGCCGCTGTTCGTGGGCGGATTGCCGCTGACGCCGTAGGCGTGGACGCCGGCACTGCACGGCCCACCACACTCGGGGCGGTTCCACTTGAACAGCGGGGAGCCCGACTGCCCTCCGGCGGTGTCCATCGGATAGCGCAGGAAGTTGACGCTGTTGCGCTCGACCGCGCCCACCATCTTCCAGCGTGAGCCCTGGCTCTTGTCGCCCGGATAGCCCTCGACCCGGAGACGCCGCCCGGCGAAGGCGTTGGTGCCGTCGAGGGTGAACAGCCCGAACGACCCGGCGCTCTCGCTGAAGTCGCAGCCGGGCGCGAGTTGGTGGACGCCGTAGTCGTGGGCGGGCGTGCCGTCGAAGCGCCACTGGTCCGGCGCCCACACCGAGGCCACCGCACAGCCGCCGAAGGGGTTCACGACCGTGCCACTGCTGCGCTCGCGCCCGGGGAAGAACGTCGCGGACTCGATCGGGTCGTCGTCGCCTCCGTCGAACGTGCAATGCCCGGCGGTCAGCACGGAGTTGCCGTCGAGGAGGTACCCCGTGCAGATGTACAGGACGTTGTCCTGACGGAACTCGATCTGGCCGATGGCGGACAGCGGGTAGACCGAGGTCTTGGCGAGCACCAGTCGCTCGCGCCCGTCGGCGCCGATCACGGTCTCCGCATCACCGATGATCGACTGGGGCACACCCTCGGCGGTCGCAGGGACGGCGTCGGTCTCCGGACTGGTGGTGGCCGAGAACCGCTCGACACCGGAGGGAGCGTGCGCGGGCCAGACCGTGAGACCGCTCGACGGCGGCGTCTCGAGCACGGGCAGCCCGGACCCCCCTTCGGTGCTCTGGGCGCCGGCCCCGGGCGTGGCGAGGAGACCGGACGTGGCGGCCACCAGGGCGACGAGCACCGGGAGGAGGCGGACGGGGCGGGTCGACAGGCGGTGCACGCAGGGAGACCTCGGCGGACGACGGACGGACGCGACCATCGGTCTAGCGCTCTCGGCGCGCAACCGTGCGGTCACCCACTACAGCGCCTCGCGAGCCGGTTTGGTTCCGGCCGAGCTGCTCGGGGTGCTCAGGCCGTGACGGAGGTGGGCACCGGGGCCTGATCCTCGCGACCGGCCCAGATGTCGTTGCAGCGCTCGCACACCTCTTCGGGCACGATGCCCACCTTCATCCCGAAGCTGAAGATGGTGCACCCGAGGCAGAACCCCAGAAAGGCCTCGAGGCTGGCGGCCACCAACAGCATGGCCATCACCACCTGGGCGGCGCCCTCGAGGCCGAAGCCGAACCACAGGACCGAGGCGGTGACGGTGAAGACTGCGCCGATGCCCTGGGCGAAGCGCTTGGGCGGGCCGGCGCAGAACTTGTGGTCGACGTGCAGCCGGGGAGTGATCACCTGGGTGGACAGCCGGCCGAGGGGGCTCAGGGTGGGCCCGGTGAGCACGCGGGCCAGGAAACCGTAGGTGAGGGGCACCAGGACCCAGCCCCAGCCGGTGACGAGGAAGAAGACCGTCATGAGCACGACCCCGGCGGCGACGATCCGCGCCGAGGTCTCGTTGACCGGGTTGGGGAAGGAGAACAGCTCGCTGCGGGTCATGGTTGTCGCCCTGTCCGATGGTAAATCCGACCTATCTGGTCAGGTTTCTACCAGGGCGATGGCGCGGCCACAACCCGCAGCCGAGCTGCCGTGGTGCCGAGGCGGTGGTCAGGCCGCCGTGAAGGTGCCCTCGAGGTGCCACACGCCGGTGAAGCCGTCGAACGAGCCGCCCACGATCTGGCTGGCCCAGTCGAGGGTGTAGGCGCCGGTCTCGGCGTCGTAGGTGCCGCTCACCGCGGTGGTCTCGCCGGGGCTCGAGCCGTCGGGCTTGGGGGCGCCCTGGTTGAACTCCTGGCCGCCGTACGCCGCGGTCACCGCGGTGGTCTGGCCGGTGAGGGTGCCGTCTTCGTCGGTGATGGTCACCTCGGTGACGGGGTCGCCGCTCTCGGGGTCGGTGTCCGAGGTGGTGATGCTGAAGGACACGCCGAAGAAGGTGACCGGTTGGATGATGGCGTCGGCCAGGGCGTTGCCGTCTGCGTCGAAGAGGGGGTCGGGGCCGGGCTGGAACGCTCCGGTGGTCAGCCCGCCGTCGGTACCGGGCTCGAGCAGGGTGTAGGTCTGGTCGGTCGCGGTCGAGTCACCGTTGGGGACGAAGGGGCCGTCGGCCACGGTGCCGCCGGACTGCACCATGCGGAAGTACGAGCCGGTGACCTCCGCGCCATCGGTGCCGGGGTCGATGCCGAAGGTGCCGACGAGGTCACCCGACGCTGCGGCGGTCGTCTCGGTGGTGTCACCGGCGGTGGTGTCCGACGACGAGTCGTCGCCGTCGCTGCTGCACGACGCCGCCACGAGGGCGAACACCAACAACAGGGCCATCAGGAGTGGGCGGACGATGGAGCGGGATCTGGTCATGGGGTCCTCCTAGGGGGACGCGGGAAGGGAGTCGGGGGCGGGCGAGTCGGGCCGTCGGGGCCGCGCCACGAGCGCGAGCACGATGACCAGGACGCCGGGGATCACGAAGAACCAGGGGAACAGCGGGAAGGGCGGGAGCGCGGCGACCGCGGCGTAGTTGTCGAGGTTGTCGGCCATGGCGCCGACCATGTCGGACATCTCGGCGAGCAGCTGCGGCCAGTCGTCGGAGAGCTGCGCCGTGGCCGGGTAGTCAGCAGCGGTGCCCCCGTCCTGCTCGACGGCGGCCGGCACGACGGCGGTGCGCAACTGGCCCTCACCGCTGCCGATGGTGATGAAGTAGCCCTGGATCTGCGTGACCCGATCGCGGGTCATGAGCGATTCGAAGTCGTCGATCATGCGCCCGCCGCCGGGAGCCCGGGTGAACATCTGGAACACCGCAGGCGCCAGCAGGAGGCCGACGCCGAGAACGACCAAGGCGACGGTGAGCGGTCGGCGCCCCCGCCGAGTGCGGACGAGGGACCAGCCGGCGACCACCACGAGAAGGACGCCAGGGGCGACGAAGAACCAGGGGAACAGCGCGAACGCGGGCAGGGAGGACACTCCGTCGAACTCGTCGCGGTTGGCGTCGATGGTGTCGAGCATGTCGCTCATGTCGGCGTCGATGCCGTCCCACTGCTCGACGAAGGCCGCCGCCTGTGGGTACTCGGCGGCGAACTCCTCCGGGGTGCCGAGCGCCGGTTGCAGCTCACCGGTGGTCTCGTCACGAGCAGCGCCGATCTCGTCGAGGTAGCCCCGGAAGTCGGTGATGGTCTGGCTGTTCATGAACGGGCGGAACTCCTCGATCATGGTCCCGCCCTCGGGTGCCCGGCTGAACATCTGGAACGCCGCCGGCGCCAGCGCCAGGCCGACCCCGACGAGGAGGATCACGACGAGCGGCCAGCGACGAGTGGACGCTGCCGTCGTGGTCCCGCCGGTCATGGGTTCACCGTACGAACCCCCCTCCCCGTGCGACAGGGCCGAAGGTCACCGGGAGCCGGACGCGGTCCGGCCCGAGCACGAGGCTCGGGCCGGACCGGTGATGCAGGTGTTGCGGGTTGGTCAGCCGACCAGCGGATCGGGCCCGTAGACGTTGTACATCCACGTGGCGGCGAAGGAGCGCTTGGTGGCGTCGCCCGGCCGGAACGTGCCGTCGGCGAACGCATTCGCGTAGACCGGCACGTGGGCGGGATCGACCATCCAGTCGACCGCGAGGTCGAACCGGTCGGGGACATCCGGGAAGGTGTTCGCCGGGGAACCCGTGGGTGCCCCTTCGATCTTCCACATCGTCTTGACCAGCTTGCCCCTGGTCATGGGGTTGTACGGCCGGAACTGGTCCTCTGCGTTGAGCCAGATGTAGCCGTTGCCCACGGCCCACCGGACGGCGGGTTGCATCCACGTCGGCACGTCGACCGCCTCGAGGGGCGGGAGCGACGAGACGTCGGGGCGGCCGGCGATCTTGTACAGCCAGACGATCGCCTCACCGCGCAGGATGGGCTCCTTCGGGCGGAAGGTCCCGTCCGGGTAGGGGTTGACGATGTTGTTGTCGCCGAGCCAGATGATCCCGGGTGCGGCCCAGTAGTCCGACATGACGTCGGTGAACATGGTCGGCTCGGGCGGAGGCGGGCAGTCGCCGTAACGACCGCTCTCGTAGACCCGGTCGATGAACGACACGTTGGCGTAGAGCAGATGCGTGTACTCGATCACCCGGCGGGCGTCGTCTGCCGCCTGCACGTAGGCAGCGACGTTGCTGCCCGTGTACTGCTGGCCACCGAAGATGGCGCGCATGACCGTGTCGGTCTCGTAGCCGCTGAACTCGTCCACCTCGTACCGCAGGCAGCCAGGGAAGGTCGCCGCACGGTCATAGGTGAAGTTCCGGTAGTCGACGTAGGTGCCACCCGACCGGGTGATGGTCGGCAGCGTGGTCCTCGCCGGGATGTCGAGGATCTCGTTGTTGTACTCGATCACGTCGACGGTGAGGAGGCCGCCCTTGTCGGCGGCGGCGCCGATCGCGGCGGCCGTGGTGTCGTAGTCGTCGTACTCGGCGTTCGGCGTGGGCAGGGTGACACCGGGGATGTCGAGCCCGAGGGCCAACTGCCGATGGATCGCCAGGTTCTGCCCGGGCGAATCGACCAGGTCGTCGTCGACGGTGACGAGGCGTCCAGCCTCGTCGAGGTGCAGCGGTTGTCCGGCCAGCAGCGTGGCGCTCACATCCTCGAACTGGGTGTCGAGGACGGTCTCGGGAGAACGACCCATGTTGAGGCGGCCGAACTCGACCTCCTGGGCGACGACGCCCTCAGGCAGTGCGCACTCGGCGTCGAGTTGGATGAGGTTGCCCTCGAGATCGTAGGGCTGCACGCAGCTGTTGGCGTCGAGGATGGGGACGCCGTCGACGTCGCGCAGGATGACCCAGAGGTCGCCGTAGTCGCCGCCGTCGTGGGGCTCGGGGGCCGCCTCGGCGACGGTCGTCGCCGTGGATGCCTCAGGAGCCGGGCCGGGCTCGGGTGCGGGCTCCGGCTCCGGATTCGGCGCCACGGTCGAGTCGACGGACGGGATGGTGGGATCGGTGGCCGTATCCGATCCGGGGTCGACGACCACCGTGGTGGCGGTCGGGTCGACGGGGTCGTCGGCGGTCTGCGCCGCAGCCGGGAGGGCGACGGCGATCAGGAGCGCAGCGACGAGGGCGGTGAGACCGACATGCCGGTGCCACGGTCGCCCGATTCGGCCAGGATTCGATGAAGCCATGAGGTGCCTCGTTCCTGGTTGGGACCCGGGCGCTCAGATCGAGCTACTCGGGATACCTCCAGTATTCGAGGAATCTGACGCGTTCCTTAGGGCCGAAGGTCCACGCACGGCGGAGACATCGGTCACACACCTCAGCCGCCGGTGGTGCTCCAGTGCCAGGGCTCGCTGGGCAGGTTGTAGAGGCCGTAGGTCCCGGCGTTCGCGGCCAGCCAGAGGTAGCCCGGATCGGAGCGGGAGGAGATGAGGCGGCCGCCGTTGGTGAAGTCGATGGCGAGGCCCCGCTCGTGCATCGAGGTGCCGACCCGCGCCGTCGGCGGCGAGCAGGCCGACGGCGGGGAGTTGATGGGATCCGGGCAGTTGGCCTGGCGCACCGCCATCTGCGCCGCCGGGTCGCGGTAGCCGCCGCCCCCGAGGCTCAGCCCCGCGGCGCGGGAGGCGCTGAGCAGGCCGGCCACCTGGTTGGCGATGGAGGAGGCGACGGTGATGCCCCCGACGGTCGACAGCGAGATGCTGCCGGGGGTCGGGATGGGGCTGAGGGGGCCGCCGCCGCCCGGGTTCTGGGCAGCGAGCGCCGCCTGCTGCGCGGCGATCTGCGCCGACAGCTCGGCGTCGAGCTGCTCGAGGTTGGCGGCTTCGGCGAGGCGCGCCTCGATGCGCCGGTCGACGTCGGCGGCGAACGCGGCCTGGCGGGCCTGGGCCGCTTCGAGGTCGGCGAGACGTTCCTCGGCCCGACCCCGCTGCTCCTCGGCCCGTTGCTCGGCCTCCTCGGCGCGGGCCTGCTGGTCGCGCAGGTCTTCGCGAGCGGCCGTGAGCTGGTCGGCGATGTCCGCGTTGCGTCCGCTGGTGAGGTCGAGCAGGGCCTGGCGCTCGGCCACCTTCAGGGGGTCACCCTCGTTGAGCACCTCGATGTCGCCCGAGTTCGAGCCCTCGCGGATGTAGGACTCGACGGCGGCGTTCTGCTGGCGGGCCTCGAGTTCGTCGATCTGCGCCTGCGCGGCGGCCACCGCGGCCTCGGCGGCGGCGATGTCGCGCTCGGCCTGCCGCACCGCCCGCTGGGCGTCCTCGACCGCGCCCTGCTGTGCGGCGACGTCGCGGCGCAGCGCGGCGAGAGCCTGCTCGAGTTCGGCGTCGGTGGCCCGCAGGGCGTCGAGCTCGGAGGCGGTCTCCGCCTGCTCCTCCCGCACCTGGTCACGGCGGGTGCGGGCGTCCTCGCCGGACTGCCCCGAGGCCGCCGGCGCCAGGCCCACGAGCAGGGCCGTCGCCACCGCCGCGGCGGTCAGTCGAGCCGTGGTTGTGGAGGTGGACACGTGCAGGAAAAGCCCTTCAGACACGTCGTGGCGGACCCCGCCCGCCCGGTCACCGAAACGTAACACAGCCCCCGAGGCGGCCGTCCGCCCGGATCGGGCCGCCTCAGCGCCTCGCCCAGGACTCCGGGTCGCTGAGGAGCTGGTCGACCGCCGGCGGCAGCTCGGCCTTCGCGATCGCGTCGATGGTGACGACCTCGAGGACCGAACGGAGGCTGGCGCGGGCGGCGATCCAGACCGACTTGAGGGCGCCGGCGGCGCCGCCGTACTCGAGCTCTTCTGGGGGGATGCCCCGCACGTCGGCGAGGGGGCCCTCGACGGCGCGGATGATGTCGGCCACCGAGATCTGGTCCGCCGGCTTGGCCAGCCAGTAGCCACCCTCGGCGCCCCGCTGGCTGCGGACCATCCCGGCACGTCGCAGCTCGGAGAGGATGCTCTCGAGGAACTTCAGGGGGATGCCCTGCGTCGTGGCGATCTGGTCGCCCTTGAGGGGACCGTCACCCGCTGCCACCGCGAGCTCCACGGCGGCACGCACGGCGTAGTCGACCTTCGCAGAGACACGCATGACCCGTATCCTTCCATGCGCCGTGTCGCCGCCCTTGTGAATGGTCACGAGGTCACGAGCCGGCCGCGGCCCCCGCCCCTGGGAGCGCGAACGTCTGCGCACTCGGCTCCACCCGGACCCACACCGAGGCGCCGACCTCGAGACCGAGGCGATGGACCTGGGTGCGGGTGAGGGTGCCGAGCACGGTGTCACCGTTCACGGCGATCTCGACGCGCACCTCGAAGCCCACGCGCGCCAGCCGCTTGATCTCGCCCTCGACGGCCCCTTCGACGAGCTCGCGACGGATCTCGAGGTCGTGCGGGCGCACGAGGTCCGTGCCGAACTGGGTCACCGGGCCCAGGAAGCGCATGACGAACTCGTTCGCAGGCTCGTCGTAGAGCTCGTCCGGCGTGCCCACCTGCTCGACCCGACCCTCGTTGATGACCACGATCTCGTCGGCGACCTCGAGGGCCTCCTCTTGGTCGTGAGTCACGAAGATGGTCGTCACGTGCACCTCGTCGTGCAGCCGGCGCAGCCAGTCCCGCAGCTCCTTTCGGACCTTGGCGTCGAGGGCGCCGAACGGCTCGTCGAGGAGCAGGACCTTTGGCTCGACCGCGAGCGCTCGGGCCAGGGCCATGCGCTGGCGCTGACCGCCGGACAGCTGGGCCGGCAGGCGGTCGCCGAACTGCGACAGGTGCACCAGGTCGAGCAGCTCGTCCACCCGTGCCTTGATCTCGGCCTTGGGGCGCTTGCGGATCTCGAGACCGAAGGCCACGTTGCGCCGCACGGACAGGTGCTTGAACGCGGCGTAGTGCTGGAACACGAAGCCCACGTTGCGACCCTGCGGCGGGATGTCGGTGGCGTCCGTGCCCTCGATCTCGATGACCCCCGTGTCGGCGTACTCGAGGCCGGCGATGATCCGCAGCAGCGTCGACTTGCCACCGCCGCTCGGCCCCAGCAGGGCGGTGAGCTGGCCCGTCGGAATGGAGACGTTCACGTCCTCCAGCGCCACGAAGTCTCCGAAGCGCTTCCCGATCCCCTGCACCTCGATGCTCACTTCTTGATCCCTTCCTTGGGACGGATGATGGACACGATGACGATGCAGGCGACCGACACCATGGCCATGAGGAAGGCGGTGGCATAGGCCCCGCCCTTGTCGAAGTTCAGGTACTTCTCCTCGACCACGAGCGTCGCGGTGCGGGTGGCGCCCAGCACGTTGCCGGACACGACCTTGATGGCGCCGAACTCGCCCAACGACCGGGCCAGGCAGAGCACCACGCCGTAGGTGATGGCCCACTTGATGGCGGGCAGCGTGATGCGCCGGAACGTCTGAAAGGCGTTGGCACCCAGACTCCGGGCGGCCTGCTCCTGCTCGGTGCCGATCTCCTCGAGCACCGGCACCACCTCGCGGACGACGAGGGGCAGCGCCACGAACACCGTGGCCAGGATGATGGCCGGCGTGGCGAAGATCACCTGGAAGCCCCAGGACTCGAGCGTCGGGCCGAACCAGCCGTTTCGTCCGCCGTACACGAGGATCAGCGCAAGGCCGACGACGATGGGCGAGACCGAGAGGGGCAGGTCGATGAAGGCGCTCAGCAGCCGTCGCCCGGGGAACTCGTAACGCACCAGCAGGATCGACATACCGACGCCGAAGATGGTGTTGAGCACGACGGATGACACGGCCACGATGACCGTCAGCCGGAGCGCGTGGGTGACGTCGGGGTCCGAGAGGATCGACGACAGCTCGGTGAAGCCCTCGTCGAAGGTGTTCTTGACCACCAGCGACACGGGCCACGCCACGAGCAGGAACAGGTAGACCGAGACGATCGTCCGGTACACGTATTTGAGGGAGCCGCCCTTGCGGCGTCGTCGCTCAGCCACGACGGGCCAGGACGCGCTGGGTCACGTCGAAGATCACGATGACGGCGAGCGAGATGACGAGCAGCACGGTGGCCACCGAGGCCGCCGCCGCCGTGTTGTCGTTCTCGATGCTGCTGAGGATGCGCACCGACGCCACCTCGGTCCGCCCCGGGAGGTTGCCCGACAGGAGCACCAGCGAGCCGTACTCGCTGACCCCGCGGGCGAAGGAGAGCGCGGCGCCGGCGGCGATGGCCGGGACCAGGCTGGGCAGCACGATTCGCCGGAAGGTGGTGAAGGGGCTGGCGCCCAACGAACGGGCCGCCTCCTCGACGTCGCGATCCAGCTCGGCCAGCACCGGCTGCACCGTGCGGACGATGAACGGCAGGGTGACGAAGAGGAAGGCCAGGAACACCGCCGTGCGGGTGTTGGCCACGTTGACCCCGAGCGGGCTGTCCGGCCCGTAGAGCGAGAGCAGCACCAGGCCCGCCACGATCGTGGGCAGGGCGAAGGGGATGTCGATCAGCACCTCGAGGGCGCCCTTGCCCCAGAAGTTGTCGCGCACGAGCACCCAGGCGATCAGGGTGCCCATGAAGACGTTGACGAGGGTGACGAGGAGCGCCTCGCCGACCGTGAGCTTGATGGCAGCCAGTGTCTGCTCGTTGGTGATGGTGTTCCAGAACGCGCTCCACCCACCCTCGGCCGCGGTGACCACCACGGCGCCGAGCGGGATGAGGACGAGCAGGCTGAACCAGATCATCGCCACGCCGAGCCCGAGGCCCGAGACGGCGGTGAGCTGGCCCTCGCGGGCCGGCCGGCGCTTGCGCACCGACCGGCCACGAGTCACCGCTGGTGTTGCTGTGGTCACTCCTCGCTGAGGCCGGTCTCAGCGACGACGAGGGTCACCGAGCCGTTCTCTTCGTCGAAGAACCGGGCCGAGGCCTCGTCCCAGCCACCGAAGTCCTCGTCGACGGTGAGCAGGTTGGTGATCTCCGGGAACGGATTCGACGGATCGTTGGCACCTTCGACCTCACCGACTTCGACACCGTCGATGACGGGGCGGAAGCCCTTCGAGACGAAGCCGGCCTGGCCCTCGGGGCTCAGCACGAAGTCGAGCCAGTCCTGGGCGATCGGCGGGGCGTCGACGGTGACGGCGCCGGCGTTCTCGATCAGCAAGGTGGTCTCGGGGATCACGTAGTCGAACTCCTCGCCGTTCTGGTGGGCGAGGATGGCCTCGTTCTCGTAGGCCATCAGCACGTCACCGGTGCCACTCAGGAATGCGGTGGTGGCGTCACGGCCGCTGCTGGGCAGCGAGACGACGTTGCCGAAGAAGTCCTCGACGTACTGGTCGGCCTCCTCCTCGGTGCCACCGTCCTCGATGACCTGACCCCAGGCGGCGAGTGCGTTCCAGCGGGCGGCGCCCGACGAGGCGGGGTTCGGCGTCACGATCTCGATGCCGTCGCGGGTCAGGTCGTCCCAGTCCTCGATGCCCTCGGGGTTGCCCGGGCGCACGGCGAACACGACGACGGACGACGACACGATGCCGTTGGTCGGGCCCTCGTCCCAGTCCGCGGCCACCAGGCCCTCGTCCTCCAGACGGGTCACGTCCGGCGGGATCGAGAAGTGGACGTAGTCGGCCTCGAGGCCCTCGGCCACGGCCCGGCTCTGATCGCCCGAGGCGCCGTAGGAGGTCTCGAACTCGACACCTTCGCCCTCGGGGGTCTCGGCGAACGCCTCGCCGATGGCGACGTTGGCGGCCTCGGGCACCGCGAAGCCGACGATGTTGATGGTGGTGTCCTCGCCGCTTCCGCCGTCACCGCCGCCGCTCGCGTCGTCGCTGTCGCTGCCGCATCCGGCGGCGACCAGCGCGAAGGCGCTGAGCACGGCCGCCAGGAAGAACAGTCGTCGTTTCGACATCAGATCATCTCCATCTTTCTCTAGTGGAATAATGGACAATATTGACAAGCTGGGGGATGGTCAAGTCCGGATCGCCGGCGCGGTGGAAAACGAGCGCCGCCGCCCCGTGCGGGGCGGCGGCGGGTACTGCTCGGAGCGGAGCCGTCAGGCGGCGGCGGGTGCCTCGGGTGCCGGGGCGACCGGGGCCGTGGCCAGTGCCTCGGCGTAGCTCAGCCAACGGCCTTCCTCGAAGTCGTAGAGCTTGCAGACCCGCGTGTTGGCCATGTAGTCCCGGAAGCTCAGGTGCTCGTCGTGGATGACGCCGGGAAAGGCCTCCTCGATCGCGTCGGTGGCCAACTCGAGGTTGTACATGGGGATGCGCACGTCCACGTGGTGGGGGACGTGGACCATGATCCAGTGCACGAAGAAGTTGAGCACCGGGTTCACCCGCAGGACCGTGGTGCCCTCCATCTGGCCGTGCCACTTCGTCCACTCGCGGCGCTTCCACCAGCGGATGCCGGGCTGGATGTGGTGCACGTGCACGAACGAGCCGATCACGTAGCCGAAGGCCAGGAAGGGAAGGAACACCACCCGGGCGACGAGCCAGGCGGTGCCGAGCACGCCGAGGCCGGCGGCGACGCCATAGGCGATCAGGGCGAAGCTGGCCACGGCCACGAAGCCGAGGACGATGAAGCGGTCACGGCGGATCTTGGCCTGCCAGCGCTTCGGCGGCTCGCCGAAGGCCATGCGCTTCCACCAGATCTCGCGCACGTAGTAGACGCCGGCGCCGGCCCAGGACCACTCGAAGCGGTGGCGGGCCCGCTGGAAGCGGTTCATGGCCACGTACTGCTCGGCGGTGTAGGGATGCCACACGAAGTCGAAGTCCTGGCGCACCGTGTAGTGGTGGTGCACCCGGTTGTGGCCGAGCTTCCAGCCCTCGTAGACGTGCCAGCCGGGGAGCATGGCGATGTGGCCGACGATCGAGGCCATGCGCTCGCTCTTGAACAGGGCGCCGTGGGCGGCGTCGTGGGCGACGATGAAGAGGCCGGAGATGACGAGGGCGGACAGGACCAGGAAGGGCGCCACGATGAGCGGGTTGGCGAAGGTGAACAGGCCCCACATGGCGAAGGCGTAGAGCGCCAGGTCGCGGGCGAAGTAGGCCAGGCCCTTCCAGGTGGGGTTCTCGTACGCCTCCGGCGGGATGACGTCGAGCACCGGGCGCAGCGACCCGCGCTCGTTCTTGGCGTCCTTCTTGTCGGCCTTGTCAGCGTCCTGCGGGTCCGCCCCGACGGCAGCGGCATCCGTCATCGAAGGGTTGATCGTGGTGGCCATGGGTTCAGCCTACCTACCGGTAGGTAGGGAGTCGAGCGACACGGCGCACGGGATCGGTGAGATCGGTCACACTGCGCCCATGGCGCCGCTCCCCCGCTCCCTCAAACCCATGAAGGCGGTGCTGGGAGACGGGCTCCCCCGGGACGACCCCGAGGACCCCCAGTGGAACTACGAGCTGAAGTGGGACGGCATGCGGGTGCTGGCCTACGTGGACCCCGCCGCCGACCCCCCGGTCCGCCTCGAGAGCAGCAACCAGCGCGACGTCACCGCCAGCTTCCCCGAGCTCGCCGCCCTCGTCGACGCCACCGGTGGCCGCCCCGCGGTGTTCGACGGCGAGGTGGTGGCCTTCGCCGACGGCCGCCCCAGCTTCGGGCGCCTCCAGCAGCGCATGCACCTGACGGCGGCCGCCGAGGTGGCGCTGCGCCAGGCCGAGGTGCCGGTGCTCTACGAGGTGTTCGACCTGCTGCACTTCGACGGTCACGACACCACCCCGCTCCCGTACGAGGACCGGCGCCGCCTGCTCGTCTCCCTACTGGAGGACGCCCCCGACGCCGCCGGGGACCGTCGCTGCTGGGCCCTGAGCGAGGCCCACGACGACGGCGCCGCCCTGTACGACGCCGCCCGGGCCAACCAACTCGAGGGGGTGATGGCCAAGCGTCGGGCCAGCCCCTACGAGCCAGGCAAGCGCACCCCCAACTGGCGCAAGGTGAAGGTGCGCTGGGAGCAGGAGCTGGTGGTGGGCGGGTGGCTGGCCGGCGAGGGCAACCGCGCCGGCCGGCTCGGTGCGCTGCTCGTCGGCTACCACGACCCGGATGGCCCCGGCCGCCCTCTGCGCTATGCCGGCCGCGTCGGCACGGGTTTCACGGAGGCCGAGCTGCGCCGGCTCGGCGCCCTGCTCGACGCCCGGGCCACCGACGACTGCCCCTTCGACCCGCCGCCGCCGCTCCCCCGGCCCGCCGCCCGGGTGGCGCACTGGGTTGCGCCCGACCTGGTCGTGCAGGTGAGCTTCGGCGAGTGGACCTCGGACGGCATCCTGCGTCACCCCGCCTACCTCGGCCAGCGCGACGACAAGGCCGCGGCCGACGTCGTCCGCGAGCTGCCAAGCTGACACCATCGTGACGCCGCCCGCCGCGCCCTCCGCTGCCGACGAGATCCGCCTCGCCATGCCGGCCCAGCCGGAGTATGGGCGCCTGGCCCGGGTGACGGTGGCAGGCCTCGCCCTGCGCCTGGGGTTCTCCCACACCGAGGTCGAGGACCTCCGCCTTGCGGTGGACGAGGGCCTCATCCTGCTGCTCGACGGCAGCGGCCACGACGGCGAGATCGAAGCCGTCTACCGCCTGCTCGACGACGCCATCGAGGTCGAGCTCACGGCCGACCTCGGCCGTCGCGTCCCCCGCCCCAGCGAGGCGGCCATCGACCGCTTCCAGACCATGGTGGCCGACCTCGTCGACGTGGCCGTGGCCGACCCCGCCAAGCGCACCGTCCGCTTCCGCAAGGCCCGGCGCTGAAGGGCTAGCCGGTGTGGCCCCAGCCGCCGACGCCGCGCTCGGTCTCGTCGAGGTAGTCGACGAGGTCGAACTGCGCGTGCTCCACCTTCTGGATCACGAGCTGGGCGATTCGGTCGCCGCGCTCGACGAGGAAGGCCGAGCTGGGGTCGGTGTTGACGAGCAGGACGATGAGCTCACCGCGGTAGCCGGCATCGATGAGCCCGGGCGTGTTGAGGCAGGTCACGCCGTACTTCAGGGCGAGTCCGCTGCGGGGCTGGATGAAACCGGCGTAGCCCTCGGGGATGGCCACCGCGACGCCGGTGGGCACCTGTGCCCGCCCTCCCCCGGCGGGGAGGCGCACCTGCTCGCGGGCGTAGAGGTCCACGCCGGCGTCGCCGGGCCGGGCGTAGGCGGGCAACGGCAGCTCGCGGTCGAGCTGGCGCAGGGGCACGATCAGGCGCTCGTCGGGCACGAGGCCGATGCTACGACGCGGTCCGTAGAGCCGGACCCCCTACGCTCCTGGCGTGCTCGCCTGGATGGACCTCGAGATGACCGGGCTCGACCCGGGTCGCCACGTGATCGTGGAGATCGCCACCCTCATCACCGACGACGAGCTGAACATCGTCGCCGAGGGCCCCGACCTGGTGGTGCACCAACCGCCGGAGGCCCTCGCCGAGATGGACGAGGTGGTGGTCAAGATGCACACCAGCAGCGGCCTGCTCCCGGCCATCCAGGCGTCCACCGTGTCGCTCGAGGACGCCGGGGCGCAGACCCTGGCGTTCCTCAAGGAGCACATCCCCGACGCCCGCAGCATCCCGCTGTGCGGCAACTCGATCGGCACCGACCGGCGCTTCCTCGCCGCCTACCTGCCCGAGATCGAGGAGTTCCTCCACTACCGCTCGGTCGACGTCTCCACCATCAAGGAGCTGGCCAAGCGCTGGTACCCCGACCTCGAGGGCTCCGCCCCGGGCAAGGCCAGCGCCCACCGGGCCCTCGACGACATCAAGGAGAGCGTCGCCGAGCTCGCCTACTACCGCGAGCACGTCTTCAAGGCCCTCCCGCCCACCTGACCGCCGCGTGATTCAAGTGGCCAGCTGCCGGCCCTTCCAGGTGACGCGCCGGCGGACGTAGACGTCGAAGATCGACCGGGTGAACAAGGCCAGGAAGAACGCCAGCGGGATCGGGTAGGCCACGGAGGTCAGGGGGTGGAACGCGCCGATGCGGCGCAGCATCCATCCCAGTTGGAGCGCCACGGCCAGGTAGACGAGGGCGGTGGCCGCGCCGGGGGAGGTGGCGAGGTCCCACGCCGCCTCGATGCACAAGGAGATCCAGGCTGCGATCAGCACCAGGGTAAGCTTGCGGGTGCCGGCGGCGCCGCCGGCGAAGTTCTTGGTCCAGCCCTCGATCAGGTGGCGCAGGCCGTCGGGGTACATGCGGAAGCGGACCGTCCCTCTGCCGCCGAGGCAGGTGACCTGGAGGCCGGTGTCGGTGTACCGGCGGGCGAGGGCGACGTCGTCGAGGATCTGGTCGGCCACGGACGCGTGCCCCCCGACCCGTTCGTAGTCGGCCCGGTGGGTGATGAGCACCGGTCCGAACGCACCGGTCGGCTGCCGGCGCTCACCGAGGGGGGTGAAGGCGTCGATGCCCATCATGGCCACCACGTTGAAGAAGGCGCTGAGCTGCTCGTAGGCCCGCCGCACCGCGTGGAAGGGCTGGACGGAGAGCAGCCCACCGTGGCGGCGCTGCTCGGCGAGGAGCCGGTCGAGGCCGCCCGGCTGGAGCTCGGTGTCGGCGTCGAGGAAGACGAGCACGTCGTGGGCGGCGGCATGGGCGCCCGTCCAGCAGGCCGAGTTCTTGCCCGTCCAACCCGTCGGGAGCGGCGGTGCCACCACGACCCGGGCGCCGTCCTCGAGCGCGACCGCCGCGGTGCCGTCGGTCGAGGCGTCGTCGACCACGATGACCTCGTCATCGGGACCCCGTTCGGCGGCGAGCGAGTCCAACAGCTTCGGCAGGGTCCGGGCCTCGTCGCGGGCGGGGATCACGATCGAGCACGGTGGCCGGTCGACGGCCGGGAGGTCCGCGGTCGCGCCGGCACGGGCCCGGCCCACCGGCGCCACCCGCCACAGGAGCCAGCACCCGCACAGCCACCGCAGCGTGGCCGAGAGGAGGTCGAAGCGTGTCATCGGCGCGGCCGAGCCTACGAGCGACGGCGCCGGCGCGCCCGGTTCAGCGGGCGCCTTCCCCGGCGGACTTGACCGAGCGGTCAAGTACCCTGGCGGCGTGGCCGCCCCGACCGATCGTCCTCAGGCCAAGCCCCGCAAGCAGGAGCAGGAGGACGCGAGCACCGAGGTCACCGAGGTGGCGCCGGGCATCCTGCGCCTCCAACTGCCCATCAACTTCAGCGGGCTGGGCCACGTCAACTGCTACGCCCTCGAGGACAAGGACGGCTTCACCCTCGTCGACCCGGGCATGCCGGGGCCGGCCAACTGGAAGGCGCTGCTCGACCGCCTGCGCCGGGCGGGCACGGGGATCGACCACGTCCACGGCGTCGTGGTCACCCACTCGCACCCCGACCACTTCGGCGGCGCCGGCAAGGTGCGGGTCGAGAGCGGGGCCAAGGTGATCAGCTCCACGACCTTCCGCACCTGGTTCGACCCGGTCACCGACGGCGACGACGTGGTCGAGGATCCCGACGCCGCCGGCGCGGCCGCGGAAGTCCTACGCGCGGAGGCCGACGAGCGCCCGCCACCGGTGCCCAAGTTCACCGGCCGCGAGACGCCGTGGGGCGGCAAGCACCCGATGCCCCCGCTGGCCTTCCGCATCCGCATGAAGGTGCTGGGCCCCCTGCGCCGGCGCTGGATGGTGCCGCCCAGGCCGTCGGTGCGCCTCGCCGACGCCGACACCATCACGCTCGCCGGGCGCGAGTGGGTCTCGGTCCACACGCCGGGTCACACCAGCGACCACCTGTGCCTTTACGACCCGACCGAGGGCGTCCTGTTGGCAGGCGACCACGTGCTGCCGACCATCACCCCCCACATCGCCGGCCACAGCGGCGATGCGGGCGACCCCCTGGCCGACTTCTTCACCTCGCTCGACAAGGTGGCCGCGCTCGACGGGGTCACCACCGTCCTTCCTGCCCACGGCCACCCGTTCCACGACCTGGCGGCACGCACCGAGGCCATCAAGGCCCACCACGTGGAGCGCCTCGACATCCTGCGCAAGGCCAGCGAGGGCCTCGGCGAAGCCACCGTGGAGGACCTCTCCCACGAGCTGTTCCGCCAGCGCTCGTGGGGGCCCATGGCCGAGAGCGAGACCTACGCGCACCTCGAGCACCTGCGCCTCAGCGGCGAGGTCGAGAGCCGTCGGGTCGACGGCCTGCTGCGCTACCGCTCCGTCGACTGAGGCGCACGCCGACCACGACGCACCCGGTGCGGTGCGGTGTCAGACACCGCACCGGTAGTGCAACGGTGTCAGACACCGTTGCAGGTGCCGTTGCGGTGGTCAGCCGGGCCACACCCGGGCGCTGGCGTGGACCCGACCCTCGCCGGCGGGGTCGGCGTCGACCACCCACGCCCAGAGACCGCCGTCGGCGTCGGCCTTCGCCTGCACCGCGACGGCGTGCTCGCGCTCGACCGCGAGGCGGTGCTCGACCTCGACGGTGAAGGGCGCGGTGAGGTCGGACCGGCGGGCCAGGTGCTCCTCGACGACGGCCCAGTAGACCGCGTTGTTGACGTGGTCGAGGGCGTCGAAGTCGGTGAAGCGGAACGGCCAGGGCTCGAGGTCGAGGCCCGGCGTGGGGTCGGGGTGGGACAGGCGGGCCCTGATCTTCCGGCCGGCCACCGCCTCGCCGTACACCCGCACGAACCCCTCGTTCAGCGGCGCCGGCCTCCCCGATGACGCGTCGACCGACACCCAGAGTGCGGCGGCGTCGATGACCGCGCCCTCCGCGCCGCGGATGGCCGTGCGGCGCTCGGCCCAGCTGCGGCCGTAGCCGCTGGCGAAGGTGGTCAGGGTGAGGGGCTCGCGGAACCGGGCGAAGCGCTCGACGCGTACCACCGTGCGGCGGACCACCCACGCCAACGCCCCTTCGAGGCCGGCGTCGACGGCGTCGTCGGTGGCGATGTCCTGGAGGTAGCGGGCGACGGCGTCGAGGCGCAGGCGCCCCTTGGGGCTGACGTCGCCGAGGCGGACGAGGCGCTCGGCGGTGTAGGTGCGACCGGCCGTCGGCAGCGGCGCCATCCAGCGCGGATCATCGGTCTCCTCAGCCGTCGGCACGGCCCGATGTTGCCAGGCCGCGAGCGGTGCGGTCAGGTCCCGGAAATAAATCGGTTGACCCCGGTCGCGCCCGCGTGGTGCAGTGGTTGCGGCCCCGGCACCCGCCGTGACCCGCAACGCCCCACGAGACACCCACCCGAAAAGGCACCGTGACGATGAAGACCCGCACTCACAACCTGGTTGGCCAAGTGGCCGCCGGCGTGTGCGCGTCTCGCGCGGTGTCGGTGTCTGCTCGCACCAACGCCGCCTGGTCCGCCGCCTACGCGCGAACCATCAAGCCGGTGATGGGGATGTTCGCGGACCACGCCAACCTCCCCGCCCGGCGGCCCCTGGAGCCTTCGCCCTAGCACCACAGCGAAGTCCGAACTCCACAGGCCGTCGGGAATCCTCCCGGCGGCCTTTTCGCATTCCTGGCCCCTGTCCCATCCACCTACCTGCAGCAACCCATCCGACGAACACCGAGAAAGGCAAGGGGAACGCCATGTCGGCCCCGCTCATCGAAGAAAGCCTCGAAACCAGCCTCCAGGGCAAGAACTGGCGGGCCCAGGCGCGCTGCGCCGACCTCGCCGGCACCCTCACCGGGCTGTTCTTCTCCGAGGAGCTGCAGGACATCGCCCAGGCCAAGGCCATCTGCGCCGAGTGCCCGGTGATGGCCCCCTGCCTCGCCGGGGCGCTCGAGCGCCACGAGCCGTGGGGCGTCTGGGGCGGCCAGCTCATCTCCAACGGGAAGATCCTCGCCCACAAGCGCCGGCGGGGCCGTCCCCCGAAGTGCCCTCGTCCCGAGGACCGCTTCGTGGAGATCCCCATCCCCCAGGAGCTCCTGGAAGCCGGCGTCGCGTAACACAGGCTCCGCCTTCGGCGTAGCGGCTTCGCCATCCGACGCCCGTCGGTGGCGCTGCTCCGCTCCGCTGAGCAACCTGGCCAGCCCCGGGCCGTGAGGCCCGGGGCACCGGGGCCGCTCACCACACAAGGGCGGTCCGGGGCAACGGATCGGCACGGGTCTCCCCCCTCCTGTGCCGATCGCGACCCCCGGACTGCCCGTGGTCGAGGCCCCCGCCCCTGCGGGCGCGACTGTCGAGGCCGCCCGGATCGCTCGTAACCTTCCGGTGTGAGCGACGAACGCGACGGACGCGACGAGCGCGAGACCGGCGGAGGCCGACCCGCCGCCACCGGGCGCCGCGTCCCCCTCACCACCGTCGTGATCGCCACCCTGCTGTCGGTGGCCATCGCCGCCCTCGTCGCCGGCCTGGTGCTCGGCGTGGGCGAGAAGGACGACGACGGCGCCACCGTGGTCACCCTCGACCCGGACGCCGAGAACCCGCCCGCCCTCGGCCAGGCCGAGGACACCGTCGGGCGAGCTGCGCCCACCACGCCGTACGAGACCTTCGACGGCACGGAGGCCTCGGTGGCCGACTACGCCGGCACCCCGATGGTGGTCAACTTCTTCGCGTCGTGGTGCGTCCCGTGCGTGCGCGAGATGCCCGACTTCGAGGAGGTGCACCAGGCGCTGGGTGACGAGGTCGCCTTCGTCGGCATCAACATGCAGGACAGCGTCACCAAGGGCGAGGAGCTGGTCGAGGACACCGGCGTCACGTACGACATCGGCCGCGATCCCGACGGCTCGCTGCTGGCGTCGTTCGGCGGCGTGGCCATGCCGACCACCGTCCTGGTCGACGCCGACGGCACCATCGTGCGCGTGCTCAGCGGGGGCACCACCGCCGAGGAGCTGCGCGCCGCCATCGACGAGGACCTGCTGGCGTGAGGTCCACCGTGAGGCCCGGATGATCGAGGCGCCCTTCGCCCTCGCCCTCACCGCCGGCATGGTGGCCACGGTGAACCCGTGCGGGTTCGCCATGCTGCCCGCCTACCTCTCCTACTTCCTCGGCACCGAGGACGCGGCCGCCGAGACCGACGCCCAGGCGGGCATCCTGCGCGCCCTCGCCGTGGGTGGTGTGGTCACCCTCGGCTTCCTCCTCGTGTTCGGCACGGTCGGCCTCGCCATCAGTCACCTCTCGCTGTCCATCAACCGCTTCCTGCCGTGGGTCACCCTCGTCATCGGCTTCGGGCTCCTCGGACTCGGCATCGCCATGCTCCGTGGGTTCGAGCTCGTCGTGCGCCTGCCCAAGCTCGAACGGGGCGGCACCACGAGGGGCCTGGGGTCGATGTTCGTGTTCGGCATCTCCTACGCGGTGGCCTCGCTGTCGTGCACGCTGCCGCCCTTCCTGGCCGTCACCGCCACCACGTTCAACCAGCTCAGCTACGTCTCGGGGGTGAGCGTGTTCCTGGTGTACGGCCTCGGCATGGGGCTCGTCCTCACCGTGCTCACCGTCGCCATCGCCCTCACCCGAGTCTCGATCGTGGGCCACCTGCGCCGCGCCCTGCCCTACATCCACCGCATCTCGGGCGGGCTGCTGGTGGTCGCAGGCGCCTACCTGGCCTGGTACGGCTGGTACGAGGTACGGGTGAACCGGGGCGACCTCTCCACGCCCGGCCCGGTGGCCTGGGTCACCGACCTCAGCGCCGACCTCACCAACTGGCTCCAGAACACCGGCGCCACCCGGGTGGCCATGATCCTCGCCCTGGTGGTCTGCATCACCCTGCTCGTGGCGCTGCTGTGGCCCCGGGACCGGGCCCGCACCACCACCTCCGACCACTCCTCCTAGCGCCTCGTGTTCGCCGACCTGCTGGCCGAGCCCGGCGTGGTGGAGACCGTCCGGCTCGGCTCGCCCTTCGGCTTCATGGCCTTCCACGGCGGCTCGCTGGAGGTCGCCACCGACACCATCGCGTCGGCGGCGGCCGAGCGGTCCGGCGCCTCGCTCTACACGGTGGCGCAGCCGGAGGACCTGAACTGGCACGTCCCTTCGAAGCTGGTCGACCCCGCGGCGTCGCCGGCGCTGGCCGGCTTCCTCGACCACGTCGACGTCGTGGTGGCGCTGCACGGATTCGGGCGGGACGGGCTGTTCACCTCCCTCCTGCTCGGCGGGCAGGACCGGGGCCTGGCGGCGTGGCTGGCGGGTGCCCTGCGGCCGGCGCTCCCCCACTACGACCTGGTCGACGACCTCGACGCCATCCCGGTGGCCCTCCGCGGGCTGCACCCCGACAACCCGGTGAACCGGGTGCGGGGCGGCGGCGTCCAGCTCGAGCTGCCGCCGAGGGTGCGGGGCCTCGGGCCGTGGTGGGACCACCCCGACCGCGCCGACAAGCGCACCAGCCACCGCAACGCGCTGGTGGACGGACTCGCGGCGGCGGCGCGGGCCTGGCGCGGGGACGGGCGCGCCACCGACGGTCGGTAGCCTCGGCGGCCATGCAGCTGCGGATCTTCACCGAGCCAGGGGACGGGCGCGCCACCGACGGTCGGTAGCCTCGGCGGCCATGCAGCTGCGGATCTTCACCGAGCCCCAGGAAGGCGCCACCTACGACCAGCTCTTGGCGGTGGCCCACGTCACCGAGGAGACGGGCTTCGACGCGTTCTTCCGGTCCGACCACTACCTGAAGATCATGGCTCCCGACGCCGGCCCCGGATCCACCGACGCGTGGACCACGCTCGCCGGCCTGGCCCGCGACACGCACCGCATCCGCCTCGGCACCCTCGTGACGCCGGTGACCTTCCGGCAACCCGGCCCGCTCGCCATCAGCGTGGCCACGGTGGACGCCATGAGCGGGGGCCGGGTCGAGCTGGGCCTCGGCACCGGCTGGTACGACGGCGAGCACGAGGCGTACGGCATCCCCTATCCGGGCCTCGGCGAGCGCTTCGACCTTCTCGAGGAGCAGCTGGAGATCGTCAAGGGCCTGTGGACCACCCCAGAGGGCTCTACCTTCTCCTATGAGGGCGCCCACTACCGCTTCGTCGACTCACCGGCGCTGCCCAAGCCTGTCCAACGCCCCACCCCGCCCATCGTCATGGGGGGCTTCGGCGCCACCCGCACGCCCCGCCTCGCCGCCCTGCACGCCGACGAGTTCAACACCCCCTTCGCCCGCCTCGACGACTTCGTGGCGCAACGGGACCGGGTGCGGGCCGCCTGCGAGGCCATCGGCCGGGACCCGGACTCGATGATCTTCTCCGCCGCCCTGTGCGTGGCCTGCGGCATCGACGACCACGAGGTGCAGCGCCGGGCGGAGGCCATCGGCCGCGACGCCGCCGACCTCTGCACCAACCAGGCCGGCGGCACCGTCGAGCAGCTCGTCGACACCCTCGGCCACTGGTCCGAGGCCGGCGCCGAGCGCGTGTACCTCCAGGTGCTCGACCTCGACGACCTCGACCACGTCCGGTTGCTGGGCGGCGAGGTCCTCCCCCACGTCCGCTGACCCCCTGAGACGCCATTCTCGAGGCAATGGCCCCCGGATTCCGGGGGCCATTGCCTCGAGTTCACGGGTTCGGGCCTAGGGCGCGTCGATGAGGACCGCCACCTGGTCGGGGAAGTGGCGGCTGATGGAGAAGTGGCCGTCGCCGGGCAGGACGTGCAGGGTCGAGTCGGGCAGGCCGGCGTGCAGCGCGTGGGCGTGGGCGATCGGGACGATGGTGTCGGCGTCGCCGTGCCAGACGTCGACCGGCTGGGTGACCGCCGCGAGCTCGAAGCCCCACGGCAGGGCCCACGCCCAGCCGTCGCAGGCCTCGCCCAACGCCCCCTGACGCGCGCCCTCGGCCACCGTGGCCGTTGCTGCGGCGACGAAGGCCGGGTCGGTGAAGCGCTCCTCGTCGGCGGGGGCCAGGTGGGCCAGCTCGTCGCCGACGTTGCTCGTGTAGCCCGCGGTGAACTCGGCCCAAGGCAAGGTGGCCACCATCTCGATGATCTCGTGGTCACGATCCCGCTCGAGGGGCTGGTCGGGGGCGTTGCCCGCCTGCACGATCACCCGGGACACCTGCGCCCCCAAAGCATCCGAGGCGGCGAGGGCCAGCGCGTGACGCCCGCCGCCGGAGTACCCCGACGTGGCGAAGTGGTCGAGGCCGAGCGCGGCCACCAGCTGGGCGGCGTCGTCGGCCCAGGCGATCAGCGGCCGACCCGCGGGCAGGCCTGTAGACAAGCCGTAGCCCGGGCGGTCGGGGACGACCACCCGCAGCCCGATCTCGGTGAACAGGTCGTCGTAGAGCGCCGGCTCCCGGCGCGACGAGCCGGTGCCGTGGTTGTGGAACAGCACGGTGGCGCTGTCGGTGGCGCCGTACTCGTCCCAGGCCAACGTGCGTCCATCGGCCAGCGTCATCTGCTCGGACCTCATGCCCGCCCCCTTCGGCGTGGCGGGCGCGACGCCCGCGTCGGCCCGATCCTGCCAGACGAGGGCGCGCTCGGCCCGCCTCGCGCCAGATCAGGGTTGGAGGCGGGTGACCTTCCAGGCGCCGGCGGACGCGCGGGTGTAGCGGAAGCGGTCGTGTCGGCGGCTGGGGCGCTGCTGCCAGAACTCGACGGTGGACGGGCGCAGGTTGAAGCCGCCCCAGAAGGGCGGGCACTCGACCTCGCGGCCCTCCCACTCGGCGGCCACCTCCTCGTAGCGGGTGTCCAGGGTGGCCCGGTCGGCCACGGGACGGCTCTGCTCGGACGCCCACGCCGAGAGCTGGCTCTGACGCTCGCGGGTGGCGAAGTAGGCCGCCGACACCTCTCGACTGGTCGGGGCGACCGCCCCCTCGACGATCACCTGGCGGCCGAGCTCGGCCCAGGGAAAGAGCAGGGTGGCGTTGGGGTTGTGGGCGAGTTCACGTCCCTTGCGGCTGTCGTAGTTGGTGAAGAAGGTGAAGCCTTCGGTGTCGACGCCGCGCAACAACACGTGGCGGGCCGACGGGCGGCCCTCGCCGTCGGCGGTGACGAGGACCATGGCCGCGGGCTCGAACACGCCGGCCGCGGTGATCTCGGCCTGCCAGCGGCCGAACTGCTCGACAGGATCGTCGGCTAGATCGCCTCGGTGGAGATGTCCGGCGAGCCAGCGGTCACGAGCAGCGGTGCGGGGGTCGTCGGGCACGGGCTGAGTGTTGTCCCGCTGGTCAGCGGGCACCAGTCGGAATCGCGGTTGGCGGCTCCGCCACGGGGACCGGCGTGGGCGCAGCAGTCCCCGTGGTGGAGCGAACGTGGGGCGGGATCAGAGGCCGAGGGCCAGCTGATCGACCGCCGAGCGATCGGGCCCGCCCACCGACCGACGGGTCGGGAGGGCCACGGAGCGGGGCCGCACGGGCCGAGCGAGGTCGTCGACGTCCTCGTTGCCGTCGCTCGAGGCCATGACCCGGCCACCGTGGCGGCGGATGGCCTCTTGCACGATGCCGCTGACCCGTCGGCGCTCGGCCGCGGGCGCGTAGCTGCGACCCTCGGGGTAGAGGCGGCGGTAGCGCTCGACGAGGTCGGGCCGGTCGCGGGCGATGGTGGCGAGGAAGTGGTCGCGCACGCCGGCCCGCAGGTGGAGCACCACCGAGCCCACCGAGACGGCGCCGGCGTCGAGCGCCGCCTTGACCACCGCCTCGAGCTGCTCGGGCTCGTCGGAGATGCCCGGCAGCACCGGGCCCATGAGGACGCCGCACGGGATACCGGCCTCGTTGAGGGCCTCGACCGCCCGGATGCGCCGGCGGGGGTGCGGGGTGCCGGGCTCGGTGGCCTTCCAGACGTCGTCGTCGAGGGTGCCGATGGACAGGTTGACCCGCACGTCGGCGCGCCTGGCCATCTCGGCCAGGAGGTCGAGGTCGCGCAGGACGAGGGTCGACTTGGTGAGCAGCGACACCGGGTTGGCCACCTCGGAGAGCTGCTCGAGCATCCCCCGGGTGAGGCGGTACTTGCCCTCGCAGCGCTGGTATGGGTCCGTGTTGGTGCCCATGGCGATGGTGTGCCCGGCCCAGCGGTGGGGGCGCAGCTCGGCCCGCAGCAGCTCGACGGCGTTGACCTTCACCACGATGCGGCGATCGAAGTCCTCGCCGATGCCCATGCCCAGGTAGGCGTGGGTGGGGCGGGCGAAGCAGTAGGTGCAGGCGTGGCTGCACCCGCGGTAGGCGTTGATGGTGAAGGGCGTGGGCAGGAAGCCGGGGCCGTCCTTCAGCTCGTTGATGATGGTCTTGGCCCGGACGTGGAGGAACTCCATGCCCCGGAACTCGCCCTTGCCCACGTGGCGCTCGGCGGGCTCGAACAACGCCGACTGGTCTGCCGGCGCGTCATCGAGCTCCCAACGCAGCTGCCCGGCCATGGGCGCATGCTATCGAACGTGTGTTCGCTCCGCTAGGAGCGTCCGGGCGACCGGCTCAGAAGGCGGCGAGGATGCGGTTCAGGGTGGCGCTGGGGCGCATGGCGGGGACGGCCTTGGCCTCGTCGGGGGCGTAGTAGCCGCCGAGGTCGACCGGGTGGCCCTGCACGGCGATGAGCTCGGCCTGGATGGTCTCGTCGTTGGCCGACAGCTCGGCCGCGAGTGGCGCGAAGCGCGCCGCCAGCTCGGGGTCGTCGGTCTGCTCGGCCAGCGCCGCCGCCCAGTAGACGGCCAGCGCGGCGTGGCTGCCCCGGTTGTCGATCATGCCGACCTTGCGGGCGGGCGACTTCTCGTTCTCGAGGATCTGGCCGGTGGCCTGGTCGAGGGTGGCGGCCAGCACCTTGGCACCGGGGTTGCCGAAGGTGTCCGACAGGTGCTCGAGGGAAGCGGCCAGGGCGAGGAACTCGCCGAGCGAGTCCCAGCGGAGATAGTCCTCCTTGACGAACTGCTGCACGTGCTTGGGTGCCGAGCCGCCGGCGCCGGTCTCGAAGAGGCCGCCGCCGTTCATGAGCGGGACGATCGAGAGCATCTTGGCGCTGGTGCCCAGCTCGAGGATGGGGAAGAGGTCGGTCAAGTAGTCGCGGAGGACGTTGCCGGTGACCGAGATCGTGTCGAGGCCCTTCTTCAGGCGCTCGCAGGAGAAGGTGCAGGCCGCAGCCGGTTCCAGGAAGTGGAACTCGAGCCCGCCCGCCTTGATCTCGGCGTCGTGCTCCTTGAGGTACGCCCGCACCTTCTTGAGGAGCTCGCGGTCGTGGGGCCGCTTCTCGTCGAGCCAGAAGCAAGCCGGGGTCTTCGAGAGGCGGGCTCGTGTCACGGCCAGCTTCACCCAGTCCTTGATCGCGGCATCCTTGGCCTGGCAGGCCCGCCAGATGTCGCCCGCCTCGACCCTGTGCTGCATGAGCACGTTGCCGGCGCTGTCGACGACCCGCACCGTGCCCGGGGTCTTGATCTCGAAGGTCTTGTCGTGCGAACCGTACTCCTCGGCCTTCTGGGCCATGAGGCCGACGTTGGGGACGCTGCCCATCGTCCTAGGGTCGAACGCACCGTTCTTCCGGCAGAAGTCGATCACCGACTGGTAGACGCCGGCGTAGCTGCGGTCGGGGAT
>JAEUJM010000048.1 GCA_016794585.1 Acidimicrobiales bacterium | reverse complement strand
GGACGTTGCGCCCGAGGACGTGCTGCTGTCGGTGCTGGCGCCGGAGGACGTTGCGCCCGAGGACGTGCTGCTGTCGGTGCTGGCGCCGGAGCTGGTGGCGCCGGAGGACGTTGCGCCCGAGGACGTGCTGCTGTCGGTGCTGGCGCCGGAGCTGGTGGCGCCGGAGGACGTTGCGCCCGAGGACGTGCTGCTGTCGGTGGACGCGCCGGAGGAGGTGGCGCCGGACGAGGTGCTGCTGTCGGTGGACGCGCCCGAGCTCGTGGCGCCCGAGGAGGTGGCCCCGGACGACGTCGTCCCTCGTGCCGCGGAGAGCGCAGCGGGGGCGGAGCCCGCCGGCGTGACGAGGACGCTGGCGCCGAGGAACAGCAGGCCCAGGACGAGGATGACGAAGCCACCCGACCGTGCACCTGCACCGTGCCGACGGATCGATCCGCCCGTCCCCCAGGAGCCCATCGCGGCATCGTAAGAACGTCGATCCGGCGTGTCTCGCGTAGCGACTACGCGTTTTCGCGAGCTTGCTCCGACTTGGCGTGGGCGATGGCGAGGAGGCTGGGGACCGCCGCCACGGTGATGCCGAGGCGCTCGGCCAGGTCGGCAGGATCCAGGCCGGCGGCCTCCAGCTCGAGCGCCAGCTCGTAGGCCGCGGCGAGGTTCGGTCGATGCATCTCGGCGCCTGCCATACCGAGGACGCTACGGACGCTGTCGCGGGGTGTCTCGCGTAGCGACTACGCGAATTCGCCGCCGTCGTCCAGGACGGTCGCCAGCTCGTTCCGGCCGTGGACGCCGAGCTTGGTGGTGGCCCGCAGCAGATGCCCTTCGACCGCGCGCACCCCCACGCCGAGGCGTGACGCGATCTCCTGGTTGGTCAGCCCGCGCGCCGCGAGCGCAGCGATCTCCGCCTCTCTGCGGGTCAGCCGGACCCCGGGCGAGGTGGTGTTCGGATCGGGCAGGGCCACGCCACCACACCGCCCGAGGTGCTGACTGGCTCGGCCCCGGGCCCTCGTCGCGCTCGACCGTCGACCTTCCTCCGCGTAGGCCCGCGCCGCTCCGCCGTAGGCCCGGGCCGCTCGCAGGTGGACACCCAGGTCGCCGAATCGTGCGGCGACGGCTTCGAGCGCCTCGCCGTCGCGCTCGGCCACGGCACGAGCATGGTCCCGCCACAGGTCGATCCACGGGATTTCCGTCGCATTGGACAGGGCGTCGAGGCGCTCCGTGATCGGACCTGGCGGCGCGCCGAAGTCCACGGCGGCGTTGAGGGCGACCGCGGCGCCGTACCGATCGCCTCGCGCCGCGGCACGATCGGCGGTGTCCATGGCGATGTCGCCGGCGCGGCCCCGGGCGCCCGCAGCGGCGGCCGCGTGCGCACGCGCCAGGTGCACGTGGATCTCGAACACGTGCACCGGCGCGGCATGGCCCAGCGCGGCGGCCTCCTCGGCGGCCTCGTCGGCTTCTTCGCTGTGGCCGGAGAGGGCCGCCGCCCAGGCCTGGAGGCCGCGGCACCACGGGAGGTAGTGCTGTGGGTCGAAACGGCCGAGGACGGTGGCGGCCTCGGCGAGCCACTCGCGGGCGACGTCGACTTCGCCCCGCTCCAAGCTGAGCTGCCCGAGGACGAGCGCGGTGCCGCCTTGGACCTCGTCGTCGCCGTCACGCGACGCGAGGTCGTGGACGAACGAGATCACGTCCTGGGCGTCGTCGAGGCGTCCCAGCGCGACCAGAGCGTGCACGCGCTGGCCCAGCACCCGACCCACGTCGCGGGGGTTCTGCTCGGCCCGGGTCAACGCCACCGGCAGCAGTTCGTCGCACATCTGAAGCGCGTCGCCCGGGCGGCCGGAATGGGTCAGCGCGCTCGCTGCGGAGGTGACGCCCTGGAGGCGGGCACCGACATCGACATCGGCGTCGGTCGCCCAATCGGTCAGCGCGAGCGCTCCGAGGATGTCGCCGACGTCATTGCGGATCGAGGCTCGAAGGGCGAGGACGTGGAGGCGCAGCGTGGGATCGACGATGGCGTCCCCGACCCGGACGAGCGCCGCTTCCGCATCGTCGGGACGGCCGAGTCCCCAGAAACGCACGTCCGACAGGAGCCTGGCGACTGCCACCGTGTCGGCTTCGTCGTCAAGCGATCGTTCAAGTGGTTCCAGCAGGTGTTCGGCCTCCTCGTAGCGCTCGTCGGCGATCAACGCTCGCGCCAGGGTCGTGCAGGCGCGGGTGCCGCCGCTGGCGTCGACCGCCGCGCCGGCCAGCCGCGCGGCGACGGTGGCGTCGAAGCGCCGGAGGGCCAGGTCGGCCGCATCAATGAGGAGGTCGGGGTCCGCGTCGAGGCCCGCGTCGAGGTGCCACTGCGCCACCAGCAAGGGGTCGACGGGGAAACGAGCCGAAAGGGCGATCAACCGTGAGGTGAGCCGCTGGCGTTGGGCAATCGTGAGGTCGGTCCGCAGGACCTCGCCGAGCAGGGGGTGATGAAGACGCAGCGACGGCGTCGCCTCGGAGGACGTCGTGACGAGGCCGCGCTGCTCGCACGCGGCGACGGCGTCGGCGCCGACCTCGTCGAGCAGGGCGTCCACGGCGAGCGGCTCTCCGAGAGCGAGCAACTCGAGCACGGACCGTTGCGTCGGCGAGAGATCGGAGAACGATCGGGCGAGCAGTTCGCGCAGCCGGACGCCGACGGGCATCCGGCGCCCCTCCCAACGCCAGCGGCTGCCGTCGAGCCGCAGGTCGCCGACGTCGAGCGCGGCGCGTGCGAGCTCACGCAGGTAAAGCGGGTTGCCGCCCGTCGTGGTCCACACCCGGTGCGCCGTGCCGTCGTCGGCGGCACCAGGGAGTGCCGCTCGCAGCAGGGCCTGCACGTCGTCGCGGCCGAGCGGCTGCAGCTCGACGCGTTCGGCGATCTCGTCCCGCCACAACGCCGTGATCGCGTCCGGTCCCTCCTCGCCGGTGCGGACCGTGACGACGACCTGGACCTCGCCCTGCTGAGCGAGCTGGAGGAGGAAGGCAGCCGACACCTCATCGAGGAGGTGCCCGTCGTCGACTCCGAGGAGGGCCACATCACCGTCAGCCCCCTCGCCGATACCGGCGCGCAGACCGTCCCGAACGCGGCGGAACAACTGCGATCGGTCGGCGCCCTCGGTCGATTCGACGTCCACCAGCAACCCCAGCAGGGCACCGAGCGGCGTTGACGCCGCTGAGCGCGTCGCCGTCACCGAACCGACCACGTTGCCGCCGGCGGAGAGCGCTTCGCGCGCCAGCCGGGTCTTGCCGACCCCGGGCGCGCCGCCGATCACGACCGACCGTCCCCGTCGGAGCTGGTCCAGGACGAGGTCGAGCTCCTCGACGCGACCGACCACCGGCCACTCGTCCAGGAGCGAGACCGTCACCCGCCGCAGCCAGCCCTCAGCGCCATCGGTCAAGGATGGCACCGGTCGGGCCTCGGCGCCGGGTGATCGGTGCGGTGCGAGGTGCGACGGCGTCGGGTCGACGTCACGACTCGCCGCAATCGAGGTGCGGTGCACCGCTCCGGCGCGCCCGCCCGCCCGAGCTCTGGCACCCAGGGCGACTCGACGGCGGTCCGCCTCGGTAGCGTCGGCGAGGTGGGACCGCTGGAGGGGCTCGAGGCCATCGGGAAGCAGGACGTGGTCGTCGGCCCGGGCCTGCGTCACCTCGAGGTGTTCACCCTGCGGGGGCTGCTGACGATCCTCTGGCACGGCGACCGCGACGCCGACTCGGTCGTCGTGCTGGGCGGCGGCGCCATGGGGGGCCTCCTCGGCCCCGCCGACGGTCTCTACCCGTTCCTGGGGGACGAGTTGGCGACGCCCGGAAGTGGAATCGGCGTGCTGCGCGTTGGCTGGCGCAAGCCCAACGACCTCGACCGCTGCACCCACGACCTGCTCGCCGTGATCGACCTTGCGTCCCGGTCGGGCGCCCGCAGGGCGATCACCGGCGGCCACAGCTTCGGCGGCGCCGTGGCGGTGCGGGCCGGGGTCGCCCTCGACGAGCTGTGCGCCGGCGTGGTCACCTTCGCCACGCAGTCCGCCGGCTGCGAGGTCGTCGACCAGCTGTCGGCGCCGCTCCTCGCCTTCCACGGGGATCGAGACGAGCTGTTGCCCCTCGCCTGCTCCGAGCTCGTGGCCGAGCACGCCGGCGGCGGCGGCGAGCTGCGGGTCTGCGCCGGAGCCGGCCACCTGATGGCCGAGGCCGACGCCCAGCTCCGCGCCGACGTCCCCACCTGGGTCCGCGCCCGCCTCGCCGGCTGAGGCGGCGGTCCTCGGTTCTGGGCACCGTGAGGCCGACGGTGGCGGCCTGAGGCTTCCCGAAATCACGGCGTGGGCGGCGCTGGGCTCGGTCGTGGTGTTTCTCGGCGCGGTGTGGCCGCCAGTGGCGGCGCGACGCTTCCGAGAACTCTGGACCTCGGCGGGGCGGGCGTCGCGGTCGACGCTCGACGTCGGCGCGCGAGCGAGGGAAAAAAGGCGCAGGGAAGGGGCCCGCCGCTCGGCGGATCTCACCCTGCGTGCCCGTCGAGCCGTCTCCTCACGAACTCGAGGCAGTAGCCCCCGGATTCCGACAGGTATTGCCTCGAGATCGGCGACGGTCGCCCCATCGAGCACCGTCGGTGGCGATTCGTCCGTCGACCTGCCGACTGAGGGCGTTCCGGGTTCTCGGCGCCCTGGAGCCGCTGGAGGCGGCCTTCGCCTTCCCAGAATCGAGCGGCGTTGTGGTCGAGTCGAGGGTGCACCGTTCTCGGAAGCCGGGCACCGCCGGCGGCGGCCTCAGGCTTCCGAGAACGTGGCGACTATGAATGCTGCCGCAGCCGAGGTGCTCGTGGTCGCGCCCGCTGAGGGTCGGGCCGAAGGGCGCCGCAGGACGGACTCACCGCAGACGCCGCCCCGTTCTTCGCGTCTTTGCCGTTGCCTTCGCCGTGTGGGCGGCGCCGCGGGCGGAGGACCGGCGGATCAGCGGGTGGAGCGCTGCGGGGCGTCGGTCGAGACCGCGGGTGCAGACGCCGCTGCGTCGGCGAGGGCGCGGCAGAGCGGGCGGAAGATCAGGGTGTGGAAGGGCAGGACGCTGTACCAGTAGAGACGGCCCCACAGGCCCTTCGGGTGGAACAGGGCCCGCTGGTGGAGGGTGCAGCCGGCGTTCGGGTCGGACTCGTCGTGGGGTTCGATGCGCCACTCCAGCCAGGCCTCGCCGGGGAGGCGCATCTCGGCCCGCAGGCGCAGCAGGGTCGTGGGCTCGTAGGCCTCGACCCGCCAGAAGTCGAGGGCGTCGCCGACGCGGAGGTCGTCCGGGTGGCGCCGCCCGCGACGCAGGCCGATGCCACCGACCGCCCGGTCCATCCAACCCCGGATCGACCACAGCCAGTTGGCCACGTACCAGCCCCGCCGGCCGCCGATGCCGCTGACCGTGCGGAACACGGCGGCGGGGGAGGCGGACGTGTCGGCCTCCTGGACGTCGGCGAGCATCGTGCCGCCGGCCCAGTCCGGATCGGAGGGGAGCGGATCGGCCGGCGAATGGCCGGGCAGGTCGGCGCCGGACCACCGGGTGGCGACCTCGAGGTGCTCGACCCGCTGAAGGGCGAGGGCCACCGCCTCCCGGAAGGGCAGGCACTGATGGGGCAGCACGTCGTCGATGGCGTGGTCGTGCACCACCACCTCGGTGCTGAGACTCTCGACCAGCGGCTTGGCCAACCCCGCCGGCAGCGGGGTGACCAGCCCGATCCAATGCGACGAGAGCCGCGGGGTGAGGACCGGCACCTGGAGCACGAGGCGCTTGGGGAGGCCGGCGATCTCGGCGTAGACCCGCATCATGTCGAGGTAGGTGAGGACGTCGGGGCCGCCGACCTCGAGCACGCGCCCGGCGGCGTCGGGCTCGTCGATGGCCGCGACGAGGTAGTGGAGCATGTCCCGGATGGCCACGGGCTGACAGCGGGTGGTCACCCACTTGGGCGTGACCATGGCCGGCAGGACCTCGACCAGGTTGCGCAGCATCTCGAACGAGGCGCTGCCCGACCCGATGATGACGGCGGCCCGCAGCTCGGTGACGGGCACCGAGCCCGCCGCCAGCACCTGGCCGACCTCGTGGCGGCTGTCGAGGTGGGACGAGAGCCCGGGGCCGTCGTCGCCGAGGCCGCCGAGGTAGACGATCTGGCGGACGCCGGCGGACGCGGCGGCGTCGCGGAAGGTCTCGGCGGCCAGCCGGTCTCGGGCGGCGAAGTCGGCGGCGCCGCCCATGGAGTGGACGAGGAAGTAGGCGGCGTCGACCCCCGACAGCGCGTCGGCCAGCGACGAGGCGTCGGTGACGTCGCCCCGGACCACCTCGACGTCGTGGCGCCAGGCGAGGTCGTCCAGCTTGGACGGGGTGCGGGCGAGGCAGCGCACGGTGTGCCCTGCGGCCAGAAGCTCAGGGACGAGACGACCGCCGATGTACCCGGTGGCCCCCGTCACGAGGACCGTCTGCGCAGCCATGCCCCCACCCTGGCAGCGGCGCGGCGTTCCTCCGCCCTTCAGCGGCGGATTCCTGCGTCGATCCCGTGGCGGTGGCCGGACCGGTCGGGCGGATGGTCGGAGCCCGGAAGTGCCCCTCCCGGGCTCCGCTCCGCCCTGGCCGTGAGCGCGGTGACCGGATCCTGGTCGACGCGCGACGCAGGCACGGGGTCGCCTGCGGCCGACACGGCGACCGCAGGCGCCCCGTGGCCCTACGAGAGGGGAACCGTGGCCTGTGGGCTGAGGGTGGCGAGGTCGCTGGCCACCAGGCTGGTCTCGGACAGGGTGTAGACGGTCTCGCCGACGACCACCGAGCGGGTGAGCGCCGAGCCGTCGTCGTGGGTGACCCGGCCCACCTCGTCGATGCCGTCGGTGGCCACGTGGAAGCCGACGGCCCCGTTGAACGACTCTGTCGGCCCGGGGCAGGGGACGGTCACGCCCTCGGTCTGGGTGCAGAACACGTCGCCGCCGTAGGACTGGACGGGCAGCATGGCCAGGCCGGTCTCGGGCCAGTAGAGGAAGGCGTGGTGGTCGTACTCGGCGGCCGACGACGCTCCCGGGATCGCCACCTGCTGGAGGCGCCGGGGGTCGGCGGGGTCGGACACGTCGAAGAGCGAGAGCTGTGTGCCGGTGGTCTGGCCGGTGGCGGTGGCGTCTTGGCCGATGCCCAGGAGCAGGTCGCCACCCAGCGGGTGGAGGTAGGCCGAGTAGCCGAGGATCTTCAGCTCGCCCACGACCTGTGGGTCGGCCGGGTCGCTCAGGTCGACGGTGTACAGCGGGTCGGTCTGGAGGAACGTGACCACATAGCCCATGTCACCGATGAAGCGGACCGAGTAGATCTGCTCGCCCTCGCCGAGTCCGCCGACCTGGCCCAGTTCGGTCAGCGCGTCGCCGTCGTCGCCCAAGGTGGTGACGTAGCTCTCCTGGGTGGCGTCGTCGGTGGTGGCCACCCGCAGCAGGTCGTCGGGCTCCGAGGCCTCGGACATCGAGAACTGGTCGAGCAGGCGGCCCCGCACGTTGCCCGACACCTCGTAGGTCGCCGGGCCCTCGCCGTCGGTGGAGAAGCGGTGGATCGAGGTGGTCGGCGCCGGCGGGGGTGGGGGGAAGTCGTTGGTCGGGTCGGTGGTCGTGTCGTCCACCGTGGGGTAGCTCGTGGTGGCCACGTACAGGTGGTCGGTGGAGGCGTAGACGTGCTCGCCGTCGGCGAGGATGCCGGTGGCGTCGCCGGTGCCCAGCTCGCCGGGCACGTCGAAGGTGAGCACGGCCAGGGTGCCGAAGCCCGAGAACTCGGCGGGGAGGGACATGCGCTCGCAGTCGACGAGAGGGCCTTCGTCGACGACGGCCTCGTCGCTGCCCGCCGGGTCGGTGACCCGCCGGTAGGCGGGCAGCCAGTCCTCGACCTCGGACTCCTCGATGATGCGGCGGTTGGCCTCCTCGGCGATGGCCTCGGCGTCGGGGTCCGAGCTGCTGGGGTACACGAACGTGAGCTGTTCCGGCTGGGCGGTGACCACCACCCGGGCGGTGTCGCCCACGAGGCGGGCGTCGAGGATGGAGCCCTCGACCTCGAGGGTGTCGATGACGGCGAGGGCGTCGGGCGAGCTGATGTCCACCTGGGCGATGGCCGTCGTGGTGGCCTCCACCGGGGCGAAGCTCGAGTCGACGGCCACGTCGCCCTCGATGGGCATGGCGTAGCCGTAGCCGCTGGTCAGCACCAGGGCGCGGTCGCCGGCCACGAGGAGCTGCTGGCCGTAGCCCTCGGGCAGGTCGACCGTGCCGGCCACGACGGGCTCGTCGCCCGTGACGTCGACCCAGTGGAGCTTCCCGCCGGCCACGACGAGGAGGCGCTCGCCGTCGGCCTTCACGAGGTCGGGCTCGTCCACGCCAGCTTCCTGGATGTTGGTGCCGGACACGTCCTCTGGGGACGTGGCGGTGGTGGTGGGGGTGGTCTGGCGGGCGTCACCTGCGGTGGGCGCCGCCAGGGCGTCGCTGGAGGCCGCGTCCCCGGCGATCTCGGCGCCGGCCATGTCGTCGAACATCATCGGCCCGTAGTCGCCGAAGCCGTACGGACCGACCTGCTCGAGCGCCTCGGTGCGCACCTCGTCCAGGAAGTTGTCGCAGCTGCTGACGGGCTGGAGGGCGGCGATGGGCTGCGCCCCGTCGAGGGAGGCCCGGTCCTCCACCCCGTCGCCGGACGCGCAGGCGCCCGCCACGAGGGCGAGCGCGAGTGAGGTGCTGAGGAGCGGGATGAGGGTGCTGCGAGGGCGGCGCATCGGTGGGCCTCCGTGTCGTCGGTCACACCTATGACGTGGCGGCATCACCCCCTGGTTCCCGGTGGCGCGGGAATTCACCGAAGGCGGGAGGGCCCTAGCTGAGCGCGTCGAGGACCTCGCGGGCGGCACGCTCGCCCGACTCGACGGCGCCGTCGAGGTAGCCCGACCACTCGGTGGCGGTCTCGGTGCCCGCCCAGTGCAACGGCCCGATGGGCAGGCGCAGGGACTTGCCGAACTGCGTCCACACTCCGGGTGGGCAGTGGGCGCCGTAGCACCCCCGGGTCCACTCCTCGGCCGCCCAGTCCCGCTCGACGTAGCCGGTGGGGTGGGCGGCCTCAGGGCCGAAGTAGCGCACGGCGCAGTCCACGAACGCGGCCCGGCGGGCGGTGGGCGAGCGCCGCCCCCACTCGACACCGTGACGGCCCTCGAAGAAGCCGAGGAGGATGCCCTTGTCGTCGTGGGGCTGGGAGTTGTCGAAGGTGACGGCCACGGGGCCGACGTCCGAGGCGGCCTGGCCGCTGAGGTCGGCGTCGCGCCAGAACGGGCGCTCGTAGCTGAGCATGGCCTTGATCACGTAGCCGTGGGGCAGGCGCTGGGTGAGCAGGTCGCGCTCGGCGGGCAGCGCCGGCCCGTAGGCGATGCGTCCGGCGAGGGTCGGGGGGATGGCCACGACCGCCCGGTGGGCCCGGTAGGTGCCGGCGTCGGTGTGGACGGTGACGCCGTCGTCGCCGTGGTCGATGCGGCGCACGGGCTCGGAGAGGCGGACGGCGTCGCCCAACCCGCTCGCCAGCTGCTCGCAGACCAGCACGGTGCCGCCCACGACGCGGTCCTGCTGGGCGCCGCCCGTCGTCCCGATGAGGCGCTCGAGGCCCTGTCCGGACTCCAGGTAGAACAGCGTGTGCAGGAGCGAGAGGTTCTCGGGCTCGGTGGCGAAGACGGCCTGGCAGACGATCTCGTAGAAGGAGCGGGCGTCCTGGGTCTTCACCGTGCGGCGGATCCAGCTGGCAAAGGTCTGCTCGTCGAGGCGGTCGGCCTCCGGAGCGTTCCACGGGGCGTCGAGGGGGATGGTGTCGCGCCACTTGTCGACCTGGCGTTGCGCCCGGAGCAGCTCGGCCAGGGCGAGCGGGTTGAGGGGCGGGTTGTCGCCCTTCGACACCTTGCGGGTGCCGCTCAGCTCGAACACCGACGCGCCCCGGTCGTAGGTGGGGTGGGTGACGAGGCCGAGCTCGGCGATGAGGTTGAGGATGCGGTCCTGGCCGGGCCCGACCCATTGGCCACCGATCTCGACGGTGACGCCGTCGATCTCGTCGTTCAGGGTGCGCCCGCCCACCCGGTCACGGGCCTCGACGACCACCACCGAGTGCCCGGCGTCCTGGATCCGGCGCGCGGTGACCAGCCCGGCCACCCCGGCTCCCACGACCACCACGTCGGCGTCCACATCCCGAGACTACGGCCCCCCGGCGCCCCACCCCGCCTCAGGGGCGGACCATCGAGGACTTTGGCGAGGTGTCGGTGTCAGGGGCGGGTGAGGTGGCGGAGCGGAGCGGAGCCGCGGGGGCGACGAACCGGATGCCGAAGGCGCCCCGAGGGACGAGGGGCCAGTGTCACGTGGACGGGAGGTAGCTGGGGCGGGCGGACTCGAAGGTGTCGATGTCGCCGGCCGAGCGCAGGGTGATGCCGATGTCGTCGAGGCCCTGGAGGAAGCGCTCTCGGGTCGAGTCGTCGAGCGGGAAGGGCTCCTCGATGCCGAGCGCCGGCGCCGACACGGTGCGGCGGTCGACGTCGACGGTGATCTCGACGGTCGGGTCGGCCACGACGGCCTCGAGCAGGCGCCGGCCGACGGCCTCGTCCACCTGCACCGGCACGAGGCCGTTCTTGGTGCAGTTGTTCCGGAAGATGTCGGCGAAGCGGGGGGAGATGACGGCCTTGAAGCCGTAGTCCATGATCGCCCACACGGCGTGCTCCCGGGACGAGCCGGTGCCGAAGTTGGGGCCGGCCACGAGGATCGAGGCGCCGGCGTACTGCGGCTGGTTCATGACGAAGTCGCGGTCGTCGCGCCACTCCGAGAAGAGGCCGGCGCCGAAGCCGGTGCGCTCCACCCGCTTGAGCCAGTCGCTGGGGATGATCTGGTCGGTGTCCACGTCGGATCGGTCGAGGGGCACGGCGGTGCCGCTGACCACGGTGACTGCTTCCATGGCGATCAAGCCTCCAGGTCGTCGGGGGTGGCGAAGGTGCCGGCGATCGCCGTCGCGGCGGCGACGGCGGGGGACACCAGGTGGGTGCGACCACCCCGGCCCTGGCGACCCTCGAAGTTGCGGTTGCTGGTGGACGCGGCGCGCTCGCCGGGGGCGAGCTTGTCGGGGTTCATGGCCAGGCACATCGAACAGCCCGGCTCGCGCCAGTCGAAGCCGGCGGCGGTGAAGATCTTGTCGAGGCCCTCGGCCTCGGCCTGGTCCTTGACCTTGAACGAGCCGGGAACCACCAGCGTGCGCACGCCGTCCTTGACGTGGCGGCCCTCGACCACGGCGGCGGCGGCCCGCAGGTCCTCGATGCGGGAGTTGGTGCACGAGCCGATGAACACGGTGTCGACCGGCACCTCCTTCAGGGGGGTGCCGGCGGTGAGGCCCATGTACTCGAGGGCTCGTGCGGCGGCTTCGCGCTGGCTGGCCTCGGCGAAGCTGTCGGGATCGGGCACCGTGTCGGCGAGGGGAGCGACCTGCGCCGGGTTCGTACCCCAGGACACGTAGGGCGACAGGCTGGCGGCGTCGAGGGTGACCTCCTTGTCGAAGGTGGCCCCGTCGTCGGTGGGCAGGGTGCGCCAGTCCTCCAGCGCCGCCTCCCAGTCGGCCCCCTTCGGGGCGAACGGACGACCCTCGAGGTAGGCGAAGGTGGTGTCGTCCGGAGCGATGAGCCCGGCCTTGGCGCCCGCCTCGATCGACATGTTGCAGACCGTCATGCGGCCCTCCATGGAGAGGCTGCGGATGGCCGAGCCGCGGTACTCGATGACCGAGCCGATGCCGCCGCCGGTGCCGATGCGGCCGATGATGGCGAGGATCACGTCCTTGGCCGTGACGCCGGCGGGCAGGTCGCCGTCGACGTTGATGGCCATGGTGCCGGGGCGCTGCTGGGGGAGGGTCTGGGTGGCCAGCACGTGCTCGACCTCGCTGGTGCCGATGCCGAAGGCCAGGGCCCCGAAGGCGCCGTGGGTGGACGTGTGGCTGTCGCCGCAGACGATGGTCATGCCCGGCTGGGTGAGCCCCTTCTCCGGGCCGATGACGTGGACGATGCCCTGGCCCGGGTCGCCCATCGGGTACAGGGTGACCCCGAACTCGGCGCAGTTGGCCCGCAGCACCTCGACCTGCTTGCGCGAGATGGGGTCGGCGATGGGCTTGTCGATGTCGGCGGTGGGGACGTTGTGGTCCTCGGTGGCGACGGTGAGATCCGGGCGGCGCACCGTGCGCCCCGCCAGGCGCAGGCCGTCGAAGGCCTGGGGCGAGGTGACCTCGTGCACGAGGTGGAGGTCGATGTAGAGCAGCTCGGGCTCACCCTCGACGGACCGGACCAGGTGACGGTCCCAGACCTTCTCGCTCAACGTCTTCGGTGCCATGGTGGCGCTCCTCGTGTCCTCTGCCTCGATCGGCCGAGCTGCTTGTGTCTCATATACTGAGACAGTAGTCTTGCTTTGTGGGAACGAGTGTAAGCGGTGTGGGCACGTTCGACAAGGCCGTGCTGGTCCTCGACGCCCTGGAGGACGCACCTCTGGCCCTCGCCGGCCTCGTCGACGCCACGGGGCTGCCCCGGGCCACCACCCACCGCCTGGCCACCGCGCTCGAGGCCCATGGGCTGGTGCGGCGCACCGACGACGGCCGCTTCGCCCTCGGCCTGCGCCTCGTCGCCCTGGGCCGGGCTGCGGCCGACCAGCTGCCCCTCGCCGAGGCCGCTCGGCCGGCGCTGGCGGCGTTGCGCGACGCGACCGAGGAGAGCGTGCAGCTCTACGTCCGCCAGGGGGACCGGCGCGTGTGCGTCGCCGCCCTCGAGTCGCCGCACGGCCTACGCACCATCGTGGCCATGGGGGCGGCGCTGCCCCTCGACCGCGGCTCCGCCGGCCAGGTGCTCCGCGACGGTGCCGATGCGGGCGCCGCCGGCGACGGTCCCGGCTGGAGGGCCAGCGTGGCCGAGCGCGAGGCGGGCGTCGCCTCGGTCAGTGCCCCGGTCCGCGACGCCGACGGTCGGGTGGTCGCCGCGGTCAGCGTCTCGGGTCCCATCGAGCGCACGGGCACCGATCCGGGCGCCCGCTACGGCGCCGACGTGGTGCGGGCCGCCGAGGCGGTCGAGGCCGCCGCCGGCCTGCGCTGAGCGCCCGCGGAGCTGGCCCGGACACCGCCGGGCGGCCACTACGGTGCGGACGTGGCCTCTCCGTCGCTCCTGGCGCCGCCTCCGCGCGCGCCGCGGGCGTGCCGGACACCGGAGATCGGGCCACGGCCGGCGCGGCCCAGCGGGTCCCCGGCACCTCAGGAGCGAGCCTGGACGGCGACGGCTCGTGTGACCGACACGCCGTCGGCGAGGGCGTCATGAGCCCGGGTCCCGCGGCGCAGACGCTGGCGGCCATCGACATCGGCACCAACTCGGTGCACCTCGTCGTGGCCCGCGCCTACATGACGGGGCGCTTCGAGGTGATCGGCCGGGAGAAGGAGGCGGTGCGCCTGGGCTCGGGCCAGGGGGAGATGAAGCGCCTCTCGCCCGCCGCCATCGACCGCGCCATCGAGGCCCTGCGCCGCTTCCGCCAGGTGGCCGACGTGGCCGATGCGCCCGTGCGGGCCGTGGCCACCAGCGCCGTGCGCGAGGCGCAGAACAGCGCCGCCTTCCTGCGCCGGGCGTGGGAGGAGGCGGGCATCGACGTCGAGGTCATCTCGGGCTTCGAGGAGGCTCGCCTCATCCACCTCGGCGTGCTCCAGGCCGTGCCCGTGTTCGACCGGCGGGCCCTGTTGGTCGACATCGGCGGCGGCAGCACCGAGCTGCTGGTGGGCGAGCAGGGCGAGGCGCTGGCGGCCCGCAGCCTGAAGCTCGGCGCCATCCGCATGACCCACCGCTTCTTCGACGCGGCCCGCCTCAAGCCGGGCGCGGTGGACAAGGCCCGCCGTTACATCCGCTCGAACCTCGTCGCCTTTGCCCGGGAGGTCGAGCGCTTCGGCTTCGACGTGGCCGTCGGCAGCTCGGGCACCATCGAGGCGCTCGCGGCGATGGCGAACGCCCGTCGGGGGGAGTCGGCGCCACAGACCTTCAACAACTTCTCCTTCACCGCCGCCGAGCTCGACTCGGTGGTCGCCGACCTGGTGGCGGCGCCCACCGTCGCCGAGCGCCGCAAGGTCCCCGGGCTCGACGTCTCCCGGGCCGACATCATCCTCGGCGGTGCCCTCATCCTCGAGCAGGTGGTGGCCGCCTTCGGCATCGACGAGCTGCTGGTGTCGGACTACGCGCTGCGCGAGGGCGTGCTCCTCGACACCCTCCAGCGGCTGCGGGGCCGATCGCTCCACCACCTCAGCGACCTGCGCCGACGCAGCGTCGACCACCTCGCCGCCCTCATGGACGACGACCCCGACCACTCCGCCCGGGCGGCCGAGCTCGCCCTCGCCATCTTCGACGAGACCCGGGACCGACACGGATTGTCCGAGGACACCCGGGAGTACCTCGAGGCGGCGGCGCTGCTCTGCAACGTGGGGCTCTTCCTGTCCCACGCCCAGCACCACAAGCACTCGTACTACGTGATCCGTAACTCCGAGCACCTCACCGGGTTCACCGATCGCGAGATCGAGATCATCGCCCAGGTCGCCCGTTACCACCGCAAGAGCGCCCCGAAAGTGAAGCACCCCGAGTTCGCCCGCTTGAAGCCGGCCGACCAGGACCTCGTCCGCGCCCTCGCCGGGATGCTGCGGGTGGCCATCGCCCTCGACCGCACCCGGGCCGGCGCGGTCGAGGCGGTGCACCGGGTGCGGGGCCCGTCGGCGGGCGACGCGGTCGAGTTGGCGGTGACCTCGGCCGACGGCGCCGACGTCACCCTCGAGCTCTACACCGCCGGCGAGGTGAAGGCCCTCCTCGAGCAGGTCCTCGACCGCGAGGTCCGCCTCACCCTCGCCGCCTGACCCGCGGGCGCCAGAGGGCCTGACTGGACCTGCGCCTGTGCAGGAACGAGGCTTGCACTGCCGTGCTGCGACCACCACCACGCCGATCCACCTCCTGGTCCGCTGCACGGGGGATGGCGCTCACGGCGCTCGTCGTGCTGTCTGCATGCTCCAGCGGCGACGGCGGGACCGGCGCGACCACGGCACCGACCACCACGACGCTGCTCCCGGCCGATGCGGCGCCGCTGGAGCTGGCGGCCACTCTCGACGGCGCGGCAATGGCCATGGCGGTGCGCTCCGGCGACGAGGGCGCCGTCTACCTCGCCATCCGTCGGGGAAGCGTGGTCCGGGCCGTCCTGGGGTCGGAGGGGTCGCCGGCGGTCGTCTCGGACCCGGTCCTCGAGTTCGCCGACGACGTGAGCCTGGGTCCGGAGCAGGGACTGCTCGGCATCGCCTTCTCGCCCGACGGGCGACGGCTCTACGTCAGCTACAACGACCGCAGCGGCGACTCCGTGCTCGCCGAGTACCGGGTGTCCGGTGCCCGGGACGATGCCACCGTCGACCCGTCGAGCCGGCGAGAGGTCCTCCGGGTCGAGCGCGACCCCGAGTCGTTCCACAACGGCGGAAACATCGTGTTCGGTCCCGATGGCTACCTCTACTACGCCCTCGGTGAGGGTGGCGGCCTTCAGGCCGGTGTGGACAACGGCCAGGACCCTGCGACCCTGCTTGGCAAGATCCTCCGCATCGACCCGACCGGCGCGACGAGGCCCTACGCGGTGCCGCCGGACAACCCGTTGGTCGACGTTGGCGGGGCGGCTCCGGAGGTCTGGCTCTGGGGCGTGCGCAACCCCTGGCGATACTCGTTCGACCGGACCACGGGGGACCTGTGGGTCGCCGATGTGGGGGAGCAGCGGATCGAGGAGGTCAACCTCCTGCCGGCCGAGGCCGAGGGCGGTGATGCCGGGCGGGGCGCGAACCTCGGATGGGCGGAGATGGAGGGCGACCGGCCTTACGACGGCGGGCAGGAGCCCGAGGACCACACCGCCCCGATCTTCACCTACCGCCACGCAGACGGTGGATGCGCGGTCATCGGCGGCTACGTGTACCGAGGCGAAGCGATCCCCGATCTCGACGGCGCCTACCTGTACGTCGACCGCTGCCGGCAGCGTCTCGAGGGCCTGCGCCAAGCCTTCGGCGCGGTGTCGGAGGAGCTCGACCTCGGTGCCACTCCCGAACGGACCAACTCCCTCGGCCAGGACGCCGACGGGGAGCTCTACCTGCTGCAGCAGTCCGGCCACGTGTTTCGCATCACCGGCAGTCAGCCGTAGCGGTACCGGACCCGACTCCCGAGCTCGGCGTTCCGGCTCCCGGGATCGTGAGGCGTACGTCGCGACCCTGGTGCCAGAAGCCGGAAGCCAGGAGCCGGAAGGGTCGGGTCAGGGGTGGGGGAGGCGGGCAGTGACGTCTTCGCAGGCGTCGAGCAGGACGGGCACGAAGCGGTCGGCGCCCTGGACGCAGCAGACGTGGTCGCCCTGCACGGGGTGGACCGTGGCGCCGGGGATGGCGGCGGCCAGCTTGCGCTGACGGTGGGGTGGCACGATCTGGTCGAGCTCGGTGACCACGACGGCGGTGGGCACGTCGATCTCGTGCACCCACTCGTGTGAGCTGTAGCGGCCGAGAGCGGCCCCGGCCTCGATGATGGTGTGGGGCTCGCCCCGCCGGTACTCCTGGAGGGCCCAGGGGCCGTAGGTACCCTCGCCCGTGCGGCCGGCGAGGACGCGGAGCGCGGCCCGGCGGCGCCACGAGTCGGGGGTGCCCCGGGCCAGCACGGAGAGGCCGCCCATGGCCCGGAAGGTGAGCTTCTCGCCGGGCTTGCCCCGGAAGTTGCGGGACGTGGCGCAGAACACGAGGCCCTCGACGAGGTCGCGGTGGCGGTGCCAGAGCAGCTGGGCGATGGGGCCGCCCATGGAGTAGCCGACGGCGACCACACGGTCGACGCCGAGCGCCGCGCACGCCGCGGCGGCGTCGTCGGCGCAGTCGGCGAGGCGGAAGCGGTCCTCGGAGCGGATGCCTCGGCCGTGGCCGCGATGGTCGATGGCGAGAACGGACCACCGCTCGCTCAGCGGCCCGTACTCGGGGAACCAGTTGAGGTCGGCGCTGGCCGTCCAGCCATGGAGCAGCAGCAGGGTGGGCGCCCCCGGCGGGCCCTCGGCGTGGCGGACGAAGGTGGTGCCCCGGCCGGGCAGCTCGAGGGCACGTCCCGGCGGGAGCGGTGGCGCCAGGACCGGGCGACCCGACGACGTGGGAGGGGCCGGAGCGTCGGGCGGGGAGGAGGGGGCGCCGGCGTCCGTGGCTCAGCCCTCGATGTCGACGATGGTGACGGTGAGGGTGCCGCCGGGTGCCTCGAAGCTGACCTCGTCGCCGATCTTGGCGCCCATGAGCGCCTCGCCGAGCGGGGAGTTCGGGGAGATCACGTCCACGTCGGGGCGCTTCTCCTCGATCGAGCCGATGAGGTACTTCTCGGGGTCGTCGCCCTCCTCGTAGACGATCGACACCACCGCGCCGCCCGTCACGGTGTCGCTGACCTCGTTGTCGTCGACGATCTGGGCGATCTCGAGCAGGGCCTCGAGGTGGCGGATGCGGGCCTCGGTCTTGCCCTGCTCCTCCTTGGCGGCGTGGTAATCGCCGTTCTCCTTGAGGTCGCCCATCTCTCGGGCGACCTCGATCTTGCGGGCGATGTCGATGCGCCACTCGGTGGTGAGGTGCTTGTGCTCGGCCTCGAGGCGGTCGTAGGCCGCCTGCGAGAGGAAGTGCGTCTGCGCCATCGTGAAAGGGTAGCGAGGGGCCAACGGCGAGGGAACGCCGGGAGACCGCCGGGATTCGCGTCACCGCCGGGTTGACGTTTCGGAGCCGAGGCCCGACACTTGTGCGCAGTGTCTGGCCTCCTCACCTCCGCCATCACGATTCCCTAGCGCACGCCGGCTCCCCGGCGTGCGCCTCCGACCGTCCACCCTGGTGGGCGGTTTCTTCGTTTTCCACCCCAACCTCGAACCTGCCTGCAGCGAGCGGGCGGCCACCTGGACAGGAGTCCCCTTCACCATGAGCACCCACCGCATCGGCGTCGTCGGCGGCGACGGCATCGGCCCCGAGGTCACCGCCGAGGCCCTCAAGGTCGTGGCGGCCACCGGCGTCGCGCTCGAGACCGTCGACTACGACCTCGGTGGCGCCCGCTACCTGCGTGACGGCGTCGTCCTGCCCGACGAGGTCGTCGACGAGTGGCGGGGCCTCGACGCCCTGCTGGTCGGCGCCGTGGGCACGCCCGAGGTGCCGCCCGGGGTGATCGAGCGCGGCCTGCTGCTCAAGATGCGCTTCGACCTGGACCTCTACGTCAACCTGCGGCCCTTCCTGCTGCCCGAGAACGACGTCGACTTCCTCGTCGTCCGCGAGAACACCGAGGGCAGCTACGCGGGGGAGGGCGGCTCGCTGCGCAAGGGCACCCCCCACGAGGTGGCCACCCAGGGCTCGGTCAACACCCGCATGGGCGTCGAGCGCGCCGTGCGCTTCGCCTTCGACCTCGCCGCCGGCCGGCCCGCCCAGAACCTCACCCTGGTGCACAAGACCAACGTCCTCACCTTCGCCGGCGACCTCTGGCAGCGCACCTTCGACGAGGTGGCCACCGAGTACCCGGCCGTCGCCACCGCCTACAACCACGTCGACGCCGCCTGCATCTACTTCGTCGAGTCGCCCCAGCGCTACGACGTGATCGTCACCGACAACCTCTTCGGCGACATCCTCACCGACCTCGGGGGCGCCATCTCCGGCGGCATCGGCTTCGCGGCCTCCGCCAACCTCAACCCGGCCCGCACCGGCCCCTCGATGTTCGAGCCCGTGCACGGCTCGGCGCCCGACATCGCCGGCAAGGGGACGGCCAACCCCGTCGCCGCGGTGCTCTCGGCTGCGATGATGCTCGAGTTCCTGGGCGAGGCGGACGCCGCCGCCCGGGTCCGCAAGGCCTGCGCCGACCCGACGGCGCTCGGCGGTTCGACCAGTGCGATCGGCGATGCGATCGCGGAAAGGGTGTAGGGGACATGCCAATCGACAAGGTCGAGAAGATCTGGATGGACGGCGAGCTCGTCAACTGGGACGACGCCAACGTCCACATCCTCACGCACACGCTGCACTACGGCTGCGGGGTGTTCGAGGGCATCCGCGCCTACCAGACCGATCGCGGCGCCGCCGTGTTCCGCCTGCGGGACCACATCGAGCGCCTCTTCAACAGCGCCAAGATCTTCATGATCGACATCCCGTACACGGTCGACGAGCTCTGCGCGGCCACGGTGGAGCTGGTGCGGGTCAACAACCTGGACTCCTGCTACATCCGCCCGATCGCCTACCTCGGCTACGGCGAGATGGGCCTCAACCCGCTGCCCTGTCCGGTCAACGTGTCGATCGCGGCCTGGCCCTGGGGCACCTACCTCGGCGACGAGGGTCTGAAGAACGGCGTGCGCATGAAGGTCAGCTCCTGGAAGCGCCACGACCCCAACAGCCTCCCGCCCGCGGCCAAGGGCACCGGCATGTACATCAACTCCTCGATGGCGAAGGTCGAGGCCCTCAAGGCGGGCTACGACGAGGCCATCCTCCTGTCGCCCGCCGGCCACGTCAGCGAGTGCACCGGCGAGAACATCTTCATGGTGCGCGGCGGCACCATCTACACCCCGCCCGTGTCCGCCGGCGCCCTCGAGGGCATCACCCAGGACTCCATCCGCACCATCGCCGGCGACCTCGGCTTCGACTACGAGGTGCAGCACCTCCTGCGCAGCGACCTCTACACCGCCGACGAGGCGTTCCTCTCGGGCACCGCCGCCGAGATCGTGCCCATCCGCTCGGTGGACGACCGCGACCTGGGCGAGCCGGGCCCCATCACCCGCCGCCTCCAGGACACCTACTTCGCCGCCGTGCGCGGCGAGGACGACCGCTACAAGGACTGGCTGGAGCATGTCAACGAATAGCCCGAGCCCGACGCTCCCTCAGCACGTCGACATCTACGACACGACGCTGCGCGACGGCAGCCAGCTCGAGGGCATCTCGCTGACCGTCGACGACAAGCTGCGCATCGCCGAGCAGCTCGACTACCTCGGCGTGCACTTCATCGAGGGCGGCTGGCCGGGCGCCAACCCCAAGGACGACGAGTTCTTCCAGCGGGCGCCGGCCGAGCTCGACCTCGACTTCTCGACCCTGGTGGCCTTCGGGTCCACCCGCCGGGTGAAGGGCAAGGTCGACGACGACCCGACGCTGGCCAACCTGGTGAAGGCCAACACGTCGGCGGTGTGCATCGTCGGCAAGTGCTGGGACTACCACGTCACCGAGGCGCTGCGAACGTCGCTCGACGAAGGGGTGGCCATGGTCGCCGACTCGGTCGAGTTCCTCGTGGCCGCCGGCCTGCGGGTGTTCTTCGACGCCGAGCACTTCTTCGACGGCTACAAGCACAACCCCGAGTTCAGCCTCCGGGTGGTCGAGGCCGCGGCGGTGGCCGGCGCCGAGTCCATCGTGCTCTGCGACACCAACGGCGGCTCGCTGCCGTTCGAGGTGGAGCAGATCGTGGGCCACGTCGTCGACTACCTGGACACCCCGGTGGGCGTGCACCTGCACGACGACACCGGCTGCGGCGTGGCCAACGCCCTCGCCGGCGTACGCGGCGGCGCCACCCAGGTGCAGGGCACCATCAACGGCTACGGCGAGCGCACCGGCAACTGCAACCTGTCGACCATCATCCCGAACCTCGGCCTGAAGATGGGCGTCGACACCATCCCCGCCGACCGCCTCGAGCGCCTCACCACGGTGTCGCACCACGTGGCCGAGCTGGTCAACATCAGCCCCGACCCTCAGCAGCCCTACGTGGGCGCCTCGGCGTTCGCCCACAAGGCGGGCCTGCACGTCAGCGCGATCGCCCGGCGCTCCGACGCCTACGAGCACATCCATCCGGACGCCGTGGGCAACGGCACCCGCTTCGTGGTCTCCGAGCTGGCGGGCAAGTCCACGCTCGAGCTCAAGGCCAAGGAGATCGGCCTGGAGATCGACGGGAAGGAGCTGACCGACGTGGTCGGCCGCCTGAAGACCCTCGAGCACGAGGGCTTCCACTTCGAGGCCGCCGACGGCTCACTGGAGCTGTTGATGCGCGACGCAACCGGGTGGGAGCAGCCCTTCTTCGAGCTGGAGTCCTTCCGGGTCACCGTCGAGCACCGGGCACCCTCCTCGGGCAGCACCGGCCAGGCCGGCGCCGGGGTGGTCACCGAAGCCACCGTCAAGGTGAACGTCGACGGCCACCGCGTCATCGAGACCGCGGAGGGCAACGGCCCGGTCAATGCCCTCGACCAGGCCCTGCGCAAGGCCATCGGCCAGGCCTTCCCCGCCCTCGACTCGTTGCACCTCACGGACTTCAAGGTGCGCGTCCTCGACACCGGCAAGGGCACCGGCGCGGTCACCCGCGTGCTCATCGACTCCACCGACGGCAACCGCACCTGGTCGACCATCGGCGTGTCGGAGAACGTCATCGAGGCGTCGTGGCAGGCACTCGCCGACTCGGTGATCTTCGGTCTGCTCAAGTCGTCCGAGTAGGCCTGCCGGTCTAGAGTCGGCCCCGATGTCCGCGCCCCAGTACGTCCCCAAGAGCGCCCGCCCCGGCGACCGTGTGTACGAGTCGCCGCCGTGGCAGCACGACCCGTGGGTCGAGCACCCCGCGGGCAACCTCGAGCAGGGGCAGCCGCGGGGCAACTTCTACGGCAACCAGGGGCCGGACCAGGGCTACGTGCTCCTGCTGGCCGAGCGCATCGAGCCGGTCCTCCAGGCCGGCGAAGAGCTCGCCGACGTGCGGGCCGGCGTGATCGGGGTCGCCCTCAAGCGGGCCTCGCTGTTCGGGCGAGCCCCGGTCATCCACGACCTGACCCTCGCCTTCACCCTCTTCGGCTACCTCGACGAGTCGCCCGACCCGGCGCTGGTCGACCTCCGCAAGGAGCTGTTCGCCTCCGCCGCGCACCACTACGCGGAGCGGCGGGCCATCGTCGACCTCGTCCCCGAGGCGGCGCTGCGCCAGACCCCGAAGCAGGCCGCCGAGGCGCACGCCGCCGACTGGCGCGCCGCCCTCGGCCTCACCGCCTGAGGGGCCACCCCCCGCCGTCCGGCGCCGGCCGCGTCAGGTGGCCCGCGCCGGCATCGACCGATCGTGCCGCGCGCCTCGTGCCGGCCGGGCCTCAGCGCTCGGACGGCGCCGCACCCGATTCGGGATCGGTGACGTCCTCGTCGCCCGTGTCGGTGGTGGTGGCGTCGTCGTCCTCGGACTGGTCGCCGACCACGTCGTCGCCGCCGGCCGGTGTGGCATCGTCGGACACCTCGTCGACCTCGACCACCCCGTCGCCTGCATCGGGCGAGGGCGCCGGCGCCGGGGCCGGGGCCGGGATCGAGCGGGTGAGCTGCCACGCCGCCACCAGCAGGGCGCCCAGGCCGTAGACCGTGGCCGCGAGGGTGAGCAGCCCGCCGAGGAAGGGCAGCGCGCCCACCACGCGGAGGATGAACCAGCCCAACACGAACGACCAGACGAGCCCCGTGCGCTCCTTCAGCATGAGGTTGCCCAGGAAGACCGCGCCGGCGACGTAGCCCAGCAGGTACAGGGGTGCCATGGCGGCCAGGCCCACGAGCCCCAGTGGGGTGGCCACGAGGGTGAACAGCAGCAGGCCGCACACGAAGGGGACGCCGAACGCCGCGATGACGCCGGCACCGAGGGCGGGCGCCACCGCCCGGCGGCCGACCTCGACCGTGCGGCGGGCCACCCCGCCGAAGGCTCCGGCGAAGATCAGGCCGGCCACGAGGGTCGACACCGAGATGGCCACCCACCACGCGATGCGCGCCGCGATGCCGATGCCGTTGAGGATGGCGGTGAACTGCACCCGATGGACCGAGCCGTCCACCTCGGCTCGATCGGAGACCCGGGGTTGGCGCGAGGACACCACGTCGCCCTCGACCGTGGCGGTGCGCTCGATCACGGCCTGGCCCCGCAGGACCACGACGTCGCCGGTCACGGTGCCCCGGATGACCGCGGTGCCGTTGACCACCACCACCGGGCCGTCGACGAAGGCATGGCGGTCGACGAGGACATCGGCGTCGCCGACGACGACGGCATCGGTGCTGGTGCAGGACTCGACGACGAGCGGGCCGCCGCGGACGAGGAGCTGCACGTCGACGTTGGTGAGGTCGATGCACTCCGGACCGCCCGTCCCTTCGTCGGTCCCCTGCGACGTCCCCGCGGCCGCGCCCCCCACGCCGAGGAGCAGCACCATGGCCAACGCTCCGATCCCCACTGCCAGTCGACGCGTCGTCCGCACGCTCTCTCTCCTCGGTTCGGGCCCTGGGCCGGCATCCCCGTCGTCGGCCCTGCGCGTGAAATGCTGTCCCCGATGTTCGTCGATGCCGCGCTCTACCGCAACGGGGTGCGCGATCCCGAGCCCTTCGACGTCACCCGCAAGTTCCACACGCCGCCGGATCCGAAGACGTTCCTGTGGGTCGGTCTGTACGAGCCGACCGAAGAGGAGTTCGCCACCGTCCGCGAGGAGTTCAATCTCCACCCCCTCGCGGTCGAGGACGCCATCAAGGCCCATCAGCGCCCGAAGCTCGAGTTCTTCGAGGACAGCGGGTTCATGGTGCTGCGCACCGCCCGCTACATCGACGAGACCGAGACGGTCGAGTTCGGCGAGCTCCAGGTGTTCTTCGGGCAGGGCTTCATCGTCACGGTCCGCCACGGGGACGCGGCGCCGCTGAACGCACTGCGCCTCGAGCTCGAGCGCGACACCGAGCGGCTGTCCTGCGGGCCGGCCGCCGTCCTGCACGCCATCGTCGACCACGTCGTCGACGGGTACCAGCCGGTGCTCTTCGGCATCGAGGACGACATCGGCGAGGTCGAGGAGGAGGTGTTCTCGCCCACGGGCCACAACCCCGTCGAGCGGATCTACTACCTCAAGCGCGAGGTGCTCGGGATGATCCGGGCCACCGGGTCGCTCCAGCAGCCGCTCGAGCGCCTGACCCAGCTGCACAACATCGACTACCTCCACGATGACATCGCCCACTACTTCCGTGACGTCCTCGACCACATCGTGCGTGTGCTCGACCAGGTGACCGCCTTCAACGAGATGCTCACCAGCATCCTCGAGGCCAACCTCACCCGGGTCAGCATCCGCCAGAACGAGGACATGAAGAAGATGGCGGCGTGGGCGGCCATCGGGATCGTGCCCACGGCCATGGCCGGGATCTACGGCATGAACTTCCGCCACATGCCCGAGCTGGGATGGCGATTCGGCTACCCGATGGCC